>JAFIEG010000107.1 GCA_020832665.1 Pararhodobacter sp.
CCCGGGGCCAGCGCCCGACCGCCCCCCCGGGCGGGCGCTTCGCTTCCGCCCGCGGCCGGTCGCTGCCCGTGCCCTCAAGCCCCGCAAAGGCCCGCCCATGACCCGCGAACGCCTCTTTCTCTACGACACCACCCTGCGCGACGGCCAGCAAACGCAGGGCGTGCAGTTCTCGGTCGCTGACAAGCGCGCCATCGCCGAGGCGCTCGACCTTCTCGGCATCGACTATATCGAGGGCGGCTGGCCCGGCGCCAACCCCACCGACAGCGATTTCTTCGCCGCGCGCCCGCAGACCGGCGCCATCTTCACCGCCTTCGGCATGACCAAGCGCGCCGGCTTCTCGGCCGAAAACGACGATGTGCTGGCCGCCGTGCTCAATGCCGGCACGCCAAGTGTCTGCCTGGTGGGCAAGAGCCATGATTACCACGTCACCCGCGCGCTGGGCATAACGCTGGAAGAAAACCGCGACAATATCCGCGCCTCCATCGCCCATTGCGTGGCCCAGGGCCGCGAGACGCTCTTCGATGCCGAGCATTTCTTCGACGGCTACAAGGCCAACCCGGCCTATGCGCTGGATTGCCTGCGCGCCGCGCATGAGGCCGGCGCGCGCTGGGTGGTGCTGTGCGATACCAATGGCGGCACATTGCCCGCCGAGATCGGGGCCATCACGCGCGCGGTGATCGCCGCCGGCATCCCCGGCGAGCGGCTGGGCATTCATTGCCATGACGATACCGGCAACGCCGTCGCCGGCAGCCTGGCGGCCATCGATGCCGGCGCGCGGCAGGTGCAGGGCACGCTCAACGGGCTGGGCGAGCGCTGCGGCAATGCCAATCTGACCACGCTCATCCCCACCCTGGCGCTGAAAGAGCCCTATGCCAGTCGCTTCGAGACCGGCATCAGCCGCGAGGCGCTCAAGGGGCTGATGCGCATCTCGCGCCAGCTTGACGACATCCTCAACCGCGTGCCGCAGCGCAGCGCGCCCTATGTCGGCGCCTCGGCCTTTGCGCACAAGGCCGGGCTGCACGCCTCGGCCATCCTGAAAGACCCCGCCACCTATGAGCATATCGAACCGGCGCTGGTGGGCAATGCGCGCATCATCCCCATGTCGAACCAGGCCGGCCAGTCGAATTTGCGCGCGCGGCTCAAGGAGGCCGGCATCGAGGTGGCGCCGGATGATCCGCGCCTTGTCGCGATCCTGACCGAGGTCAAGGCGCGCGAGGATCAGGGCTATGCCTATGACGGCGCGCAGGCCAGTTTCGAATTGCTGGCGCGCGACGCGCTGGGCCTGCTGCCGCGCTATTTCGAGGTCAAGCGCTACCGCGTCACCGTCGAGCGGCGCAAGAACAAGTATGACCGCATGATCAGCCTGTCCGAGGCGGTGGTGGTGGTGCGTATCGGCACTGAGAAGATGCTCTCGGTCTCGGAAAGCATGGATGAAACGGGCTCCGACCGTGGCCCGGTCAATGCGCTGGCCAAGGCGCTGGTCAAGGATCTGGGCCCCTATCAGGACGCCATCGCCGACTGGAAGCTCGTCGATTTCAAGGTGCGCATCACGCAAGGCGGCACCGAGGCGGTGACGCGCGTGATCATCGACAGCGAGGACGGGCAGGGGCGGCGCTGGTCGACGGTGGGGGTGAGCGCCAATATCGTCGATGCCAGCTTCGAGGCGCTGAGCGAGGCGCTGGTGTGGAAGCTCGCGCGCGACGGGGTGGAACCGGCGGCATGAGCGGGGCAGGGGGTATCGTCGATCTGTTCCTGCCGCTTAATCGCGCCGGTCCGGGCGACAATGAAAGCCTGCGCTGGGCGCTGGCCATCGCCGGCACCGCGCCCGATGCCTGCGTGCTCGATGCAGGCTGCGGCACCGGCGCCGATTTGCCCGCGCTTCTGGCCGCGGTGCCGCAGGGGCGCGTGGTGGCGCTCGACACCGCGGCGCCATTCGTCGAGCGGGTGCGCACACGCTTTCCCGGCGTCGAGGCGCATGTCTCTGACATGGCCAACCCGCCCGGCGGGCCCTTCGATCTGATCTGGTCTGCCGGCGCCGTCTATCAGATCGGCATTGCCCCGGCGCTGGCGGCCTGGGCGGGCCATCTCAAGCCCGGCGGGCGCGTGGCCTTCTCCGATCTGTGCTGGCGCGTGAGCGACCCGCCCACACCGGCGCGCGCCTTATGGGCCAGCGAGGGGCTGGCGCTGGGCGATGCCGATGAGCTGGCGGCGCAGGTGCGGGCGGCCCGCTGGCGGGTGCTGGGCGCGCGCTGGCTGGGGCAGGGCGGCTGGGCGGCATATTACCAGCCGCTGGAAGCCAGGCTCGATGCCTTTGCGGGCGACGCGGCGCTGATCGCAGGCTTTCGCGCCGAGATCGCGCTGTGGCGCGAATACGGGCACAGCTACGATTATCGCCTGATCGTCGCCGAACCGGGCTGAGATGGGCTTTCCCGCGCCGGCGCGGCGGCCTATGTCGCCCCCCATGAATGCCGATCGCGCCATCACCGCCTGCGCCGAGCTTGTCCAGCGGGGCGATCTTGACCGCTTCCTCGCCACCATGGCCGCCCCGCCCCCGGTGCGGCCGGCGCTGTTCACCCTCTATGCCGCCAATCTCGAAATCGCCCGCGCCCCCTGGGTGACGAGCGAGCCGATGATCGCGCAGATGCGACTGCAATTCTGGCGCGACGTGATCGCAAACCCGGCCAGCCCGCGCGCGCATGACATCGCCGCCCCGCTCGCCCTGCTGATCACCGAAAAGGCCCTGCCGCAGGAAGCTTTCGAACGCCTGATCGCCGCCCGCGAGGCCGATCTCGCCCGCGCCCCCTTCGCCGACGAGGCCGCGCTCTGGGCCTATCTCGAAGACACCGCGGGCAGCCTGATGGCACTGGCGCTGCGCGCATTCGGCACCTGTGCAGACGAAATGGCTAGCGACTGGGGCGCCGCCCAGGGGTTGGCCAATTACCTGCTCGCCGTGCCCGCGCTGCTCGCCGCCGGCCGCCAGCCCCTGCCCGATACCCGCCCCGAAACCATCGCCGCGCTGGCGCAAACCGGCCTTTCCCGTCTCGCCAAGGCCCGCGCCAGCACGAAATCCCTGCCCAGGGCCGCCCGCCCAGCGCTCCTTGCCGCCTGGCGCGCCGGCCCGCTCTTGCGTCAGGCCGCCAGATACCCCGACCGCGTCACACAAGGCACGCTCGGCCAGTCCGAATTCACCCGCCGCCTGACGCTTATCCGCGCCAGCCTGACCGGCCCGTGAAAGCCCTGGCCTTCACCTGCCTTATTATTCATCTTGCCGAAAATACTCCGGGGGGGGCGCGCCGCAGGCGCGACGGGGGGCAGCGCCCCCCTTACTCCAGCTCGATCGTGCCCGGCGGTTTCGAGGTCACGTCATAGAACACCCGATTCACGCCCCTGACCTCGTTGATGATCCGCGTCGCGGTCTCGGAAAGAAACTCGTGGCTGAACGGGTAGTAATCGGCGGTCATGCCATCGACCGAGGTCACCGCGCGCAGGCCCAGCGCATAGTCATAGCTGCGCCCGTCGCCCATCACCCCCACCGTGCGCATGGGCAGGATGGCGGCAAAGGCCTGCCAGATCTCGTCATAAAGCCCGTGCTTGCGGATCTGGTCTATATAGACGGCATCGGCGCGGCGCAATATGTCGAGCTTCTCGCTTGTGATCTCGCCGGGGCAGCGGATTGCCAGGCCGGGGCCGGGAAAGGGGTGGCGGCCAATGAAGCTTTCGGGCAGGCCCAGCTCGCGCCCCAAGCTCCGCACCTCGTCCTTGAACAGCTCGCGCAAGGGCTCGACCAGCTTCAGCCCCATCTTCTCGGGCAGCCCGCCGACATTGTGATGGCTCTTGATCGTCACCGACGGCCCGCCCGAAAACGACACGCTTTCAATCACGTCAGGATACAGCGTGCCCTGTGCCAGGAACTCGGCGCCGCCGGTTTCGGTGGCGTGTTTTTGAAACACATCGATGAACAGCCGCCCGATGGTCTTGCGCTTTTTCTCGGGGTCGGAAACGCCCTCCAGCGCGCCCAGAAACAGCGCGCTCTCATCGGCATGCACCAGCGGAATGTTGTAGTGATCGCGGAACATGCTGACCACCTGCTCGGCCTCGCCCAGCCTGAGCAGCCCGTGATCGACGAAGACGCAGGTCAGCTGCTCGCCGATCGCCTCGTGAATCAGCACCGCGGCCACCGATGAGTCCACCCCGCCCGAAAGCCCGCAGATCACCTTGCCGTCGCCCACCTGCTCGCGAATGGCGCGGATCGCCTCGTCGCGATAGGCGCCCATCGTCCAGTCGCCGGTGAAGCCGGCCAGCGCCACGAAATTGCCCAGCAGCCGCGCGCCGCGCGGGGTGTGATGCACCTCGGGGTGAAACTGCACCGCATAGAAGCGCCGCGCCTTATCGGCGGTGATGGCGAATGGCGCGCCGGGCGAGGTGCCATAGACGGCAAAACCCGGCGCCAGCGCCGCGACATGGTCGCCATGGCTCATCCAGACCTGCTCGCGCCCGCTCTCGAACCAGCCCTCCAGCAGATCGAGCGGATCATCGGCCGGGGTGACATGGGCGCGACCGAACTCGGCGCTGCCCTCGCCGCGCTCGACGCGCCCGCCCAGGCAATGCATCATCACCTGCTGGCCATAGCAGATGCCCAGCACCGGCACGCCCAGCGTGAACACCGATGCCGGCGGCATCGGCGCGCCCGCGTCGCACACGCTGGCCGGCCCGCCCGAAAGGATCACCGCGCGCGGCGCGAAGTCGCGCAGGAAGGCATCGCTGACATGGTTGAAGGGGTGGATTTCGCAATAGACATTCAACTCGCGCAGGCGCCGCGCGATGAGCTGCGTCACCTGGCTGCCGAAGTCGATGATGAGAAGGCGCTGATGCTGGGTCATGGCCAGCCAATAGGGCGAAGTGCTGCCCCGTGCAAGCCCGCCCCGGCCTCGGCGCTGGCCCCGTCCCCCCGGCGCCGGCCCCCTTGCCCCGGCGGTACGCCGCCGATAGCGCGGCCAAGGTCGCTTTCCGCCCATGGCGCGGCGTTTTGAGCCCCGCGCGCGCCCCCGCCGTGACCTATCGAGAGCGCAAACCGGCAAGGATGGGAGCTTCATCATGACCGAAGCAGGGGCACAGCGGCGCGGGCGGGGTGGCGGCGGCGCGGCAAGGCGCGCCGAGCGTTCGGCGATCAGTATCGAATCGGCGCGTTTCATCACGCGCAACATCCCCGATCTTGAACTGCTCAACGAAGAGGCCCTGCAGATCATCGAGCACAACGCCGAGACGGTGCTCGAGGAAATCGGCGTCAGCTTCGTCGACAACCCCGCCGCGCTCGAACGCTGGCGCCAGGCCGGCGCCGATGTGCAGGGCGAGCGCGTGCGCATCCCGCGCGGGCTGGCGCGCCAGCTTTGCGCCACGGCGCCCTCGCAATTCACCCAGCACGCGCGCAACCCCCAGCGCAATGTCGATATTGGCGGGCGCAACCTGGTGCTGGCCCCGGTCTATGGCCCGCCCTTCGTGCGCGATCTCGATGGCGGCCGGCGCTATGCCACGATCGAGGATTTCCGCAATTTCGTGAAGCTCGGCTACAAGTCGAAATGGCTGCACCATTCCGGCGGCACGGTGTGCGAACCCACCGACATCGCCGTCAACAAGCGCCATCTCGACATGCTCATGGCGCATATGACGCTGTCGGACAAACCCTTCATGGGCTCGGTCACCGAGCCCGTGCGCGCCGAGGATTCGGTCAAGATGGCCGAAATCCTGTTCGGCGCCGATTTCGTGCGCGACAATTGCGTGATGACCTCGCTGGTCAACATCAACTCGCCGCTGACTTTTGATGCCACCATGATGGGCGCGCTTGAGGTCTTTGCAAGCGCAGGTCAGGCCTGCATCGTCTCGCCCTTCATCGTCGGCGGCGCGATGGCGCCGGTAACGGTGGCGGGCACGCTCACCCAGGTGCTGGCCGAGGTGCTGGCGGGCGTGGCCTATTCCCAACTCGTGCGCCCCGGCGCGCCGGTGATCATGGGCGCGTTTGTCACCTCGATCGACATGAATTCGGGCGCACCCACCTTCGGCACGCCCGAGGCGGCGCTGATCACCTATGGCGCCGGGCAGCTGGCGCGCCGGCTGGGGCTGCCCTACCGCTCGGGCGGGTCTTTCTGCGGCTCGAAACTGCCCGATGCCCAGGCCGCCTACGAAACCGCCAACAGCCTGAACGTGGCGCTGCTGGCGGGCGTGAATTTCATGCTGCATGCCTGTGGCTGGCTTGAGGGCGGACTGGTCGCCAGCTTCGAGAAATTCGTGCTCGACGCCGACCAGCTGGGCGCGCTGCACCAGTTGGCGAGCGGCGTGTCGATGGATGAGAACGGCCAGGCGATGGATGCCATCCGCGAGGTCGGCCCCGGCGGGCATTATCTGGGCTGCGCCCACACCCAGGCCAATTTCAAGAGCGCGTTCTGGCGTTCGGAAGTGCTGGATTACAAACCCTACGAGACCTGGCATGAAGAAGGCGCGCGCGATTCCGCGCAGCTGGCGGGCGCGCGGGTGCGCAAGCTTCTGGCCGAATACCAGCCGCCACCGCTCGACCCGGCGATCAACGAGGCGCTGGCGGCCTATGTCGCCCAGCGCAAGGCCGCCGAGCCCGACGCCTTCGGCTGAATCCCGGCACGCGGGTCGGCCGATCCCGCCACCCCGCCCCCTTCATCTTGCCCCAAATACGCCGGGGGGTTCCGAGCGCCCGGAAATCGCTCCGGTGGAGCGATTTCAGCGAAGGAACGGGCGAAGCCCAAGCGCAGCGGACGGGGGGCAGCGCCCCCCCTTGCTGCTCCCGTCCCTGCCTCATTCGCCCCGGCCCGACCCGTCATCGGACCCGTCGCCAAATTGCAGCGCATGCAGCCTGGCATAGGCGCCGCCGCGCGCCATCAGCGCGGCATGGGTTCCCTCTTCCAGCCGGCGGCCGCGCTCCATCACCACGATCTTCGCGGCCCGGCGCACTGTGGCCAGCCGGTGCGCGATCACCAGCGTGGTGCGGCCCTGGCTGAGCCGGTCGAGCGCTTCCTGCACCAGCGCCTCGGATTCGGCGTCGAGCGCCGAGGTCGCCTCGTCGAGCAGCAGGATCGGGCGGTCGCGCAGGATGGCGCGCGCGATGGCCACGCGCTGGCGCTGCCCGCCCGAGAGCGCCGAGCCGCGCGGGCCGACGCGACATTCCAGCCCCCCGGGCAGCTTGTCGAGAAATTCGGCGACATGCGCCGCCTCGATCGCCGCGTGCAGCCGCGCCTCGCTGATGCCTACAGCCCCCAGCAGGATATTGTCGCGCAGCGTCTCGTCGAAAAGCGCGCTGTCCTGGGCGACCACCGACATCATGTCGCGCAGCCCGGCCAGATCCATTTGCGCGATATCCCGCCGGCCGATGGTGATGCACCCCGCCTGCGGGTCGGCCAGCCGCGCCAGCAGGGTAAAGACGGTCGATTTGCCCGCCCCCGATGGGCCCACCAGCGCCGTGGTCTGCCCCGGCTCGGCGGCGAATGAAAACCCGCGCAGCACCGGTTCGGTGTCATAGGCGAATTCGACCTTGTCGAAGGCGATACGGGTTTCGCCTTGCGTGGGCAGGGGCGCCAGCGGTGCTGTGGGCTGGGCGATGCGCGGCACCGTGTGCAACAGCGCATGCACCCGTTCCAGGCAGGCCAGCACCGTTTGCCAGGCCCCACCCAGGGCGCTGAGCGCGCGTATCGGCTGGAGCATCAGTGCGAAGGCGGTGAAGAAGGCCATGAATTCGCCCACCGTGCGCTCACCGGCGATGATTTGCCGTCCGCCAACGAAGAGCACCACCACGAAGGCGATGGCGGCCACGACATCGACCATCGCCGCCATGCCGGCCTTGCCTACGCGCGCGCGCACCTGGGCGATGATGTAGCGTTTGACGATATCGGCGAAGCGGGCCGCCTCACGTGATTCCAGCGCGTTGCGCTGCACGGTGTAGATGCCGTGAAACACCTCGTCGAGCCGGTTCGAGGCATCGGCCGAATTCAGGCGCGAGCGGCGCTCCATCTTTCGAATCAATCGCTGCAGCGCCATGAGCGGCAGCACCAGGACGGGCGCGACGGCGAGCGCGGTCAGCGTCCAGCGCCAGTCGATGTAAAGCGTCACGCCCAGAAGCGCCAGCGCCGAGACCAGATCGCGCGCGATGGCCGGCACCAGCCTCAACACCGTGGAGCCCAGTATGCGCGTGTCGCCGCGCACCCGGTCAATAAGCACACCGGGCGGGTGGGCATGGAAAAAGGCGTGATCGAGCCGCATCAGATGCGCCAGCAGGCGGTTTTGCAACCCTGCCACAATGCGCTCGCTCAGCCAGGTCATCAGCGGCTTGTGGATCATCAGCGAAAAGGCGCGCAGCAAGAACACCCCCGCCACCGCCGCCGCCACCCACGCCAGCGATTCGGCCTGGCGGGCGATGAGCACATCGTCGAACATCGGCTGGATAAGCAGGCTGAAGGCGCCCAGCATGGCGCCGTCCACGGCAAGAAAGAACAGCCCGATGAACAGAAGCGGTGCCAGCGGGCGCACCTCGGTTCGCCACAGCCACAGCGCCAGCCGGCGGTCGCGGGCGCGGTTGAAATCTTGCGGCGAGGTCTGGGCGGCGAGCGCGCTGGCAGCGCCCGGCGTCCCGGCCGGCGGCGTTTTCTTGTCCTGGGGTTCCGGCGTCATGCTTTGCTTGCCTGTGGTTTGCCCGGGGTCCGGCCATGCGCTTGCGGCGCGCTTCTAGCGCAAAAGCGTAGGGGTTGAACAGCGGTTGCCGGCGCCGGGGCGGGTGGCGAGCGCCGATTGCGCGGTGAAGGGGCCGCCTTGCCGGTATCCGGCCCGCGCCGGCGGGACCGCCGCCGGTATCGCCCCGGCCCGGCCGGCGGCGCCGAAATGATCAGCTTTCGCCCTTTGGCGGCAGCAATGCGTCGATGATCTCTGCCGCCCCGGCACCCAGCCTGGCGAGGCGCTCTTGCAGCGCAGCCATGTCGGGCGCGCCCGTCTGGCGCAGCAGGAAGGCGCAGGCGCCCTCGCCCGGGGCGGCGGCGTCTTCGGCCCCGCCCAGGCCCAGAAGCCGCATCGCCGCATGCAATTGCCACATCAGCCGATAGGCGGCGAGCAGCCCCTCTTGCTGCGCGGCGTCAATCACCCCGGCGCGGCGCGCGGCCAGAAGTTGTGCTTCGGTGCGTCTGGCGGGGCTGGCGGCCTTGAGCGCGCCCATCTGGGCTGTCAGTTCGATATCCTGCAACCGCCCGGGCCCGTCCCTGGCCTGCAGCGCGCCGCCGCCGGGGCGGGCGGCGCGTAGCCTTGCGCGCATCGCCGCCACCTGTTCGCCCACCCCCGCGCCGCTGGCCTTCTCGGCCAGCAATTCGCGCCGGAAGGCCTCGACCTCGGCGCCCAGCTCGTCCGAGCCGGCCAGCGGGCGGGCGCGGGTCAGCGCCAGATGCTCCCATGTCCAGGCTTCCTCGCGCTGGTAGCTGTGAAAGCTTTCCAGCGCCGTGGCTACCGGCCCCTGCCGGCCCGAGGGGCGCAGGCGCATATCCACCTCGTAAAGCCTACCCTCGGCCATGGGCGCAGACAGCGCGGTGACCAGCGCCTGGGTCAGACGCGCGTAATAGGGCCGCGCCGCCAGCGGGCGGCGGCCCTCGGAGGCTTCCTGACCGGCGGCATCGTAGATCACGATCAGATCGAGATCCGAGCCGGCATTGAGCCGGCCTGCCCCCAGCGAGCCCATGCCCAGCACCACCGCACCGCGCCCCGGCGGCGGCCCGTGCCTTGTGGCGAATTCGGCCACCACCACCGGCCAGAGCGCGGCCAGCACTGCCTCGGCAAGCTGGGCATACTGGCTGGCGGCCTCGAATCCGTCGATCAGCCCGCGCAGATGATGCACGCCGATGCGGAAATGCCATTCGCGCGCCCAGATGCGGGCGGCATCGAGACGGCGCTCGTAATCATCGGGCACACCCTGCAGGCGTGCGGCCAGATCGGTGCCGAGCGCCGCGCCGCCCGGCCAGGGGGCGAAGAAATCGCCGCCGATGACGGCATCGAAAACCCCGGAATGGCGCGCCAGATAATCGCCCAGCCGCGGCGCGGTGGCGCAGATATCGACCAGCAGGTCGATCAGCGAGGGGTTGGCCTCGAACAGCGCGAAAAGCTGCACCCCGGCGGGCAGGCCGGAAAGGAAGCGGTCGAAGCTGATCAGCGCCTCGTCGGGGTTGGCGGCGCGTTGCAGCCGGGAAAGGATCTCGGGTTCCAGCCGCTTGAAGCTTTCGCGCGCCCGCGTCGAGCGCAGCGCCGCATAGGCGCGCCAGCCATCGACGATTTCCTGCTGCGCCCGGGGCAGGGGGGGCGCCTGCGCGGCATCGCCGGGGGCGAAGAAATCCTCGGTCAGCTGCGCCACCTCTTCCAGCCGCTCGCGCAGCGCGGCGCGAAAGCGGGCCGTGTCGCCCTCGCCCATGAAGCGCGACAGCCGGTCGAACCCCTCGGGCGAGGTTGGCAGGCGCTGGGTCTGGGCATCCTGCACCATCTGCAGCCGGTGCTCGATCTCGCGATGGGCGCGGTAATGCGCGGCCAGCCCCTCGGCCACCGGGGCCGGAATCCAGCCCTTTGCAGCCAGCGCTGCCAGCCCGCCCACGGTGTCACGCGCGCGCAGATCGGCATCGCGCCCGCCGGCGATGAGCTGGCGCGTCTGGGTGAAGAACTCGATCTCGCGGATGCCGCCGCGGCCCAGCTTCATGTCATGCCCGTCCAGCACCAGTTCGCCGCCATAACCCTTGTGGCTGCGGATGCGCAGGCGCATGTCATGGGCATCCTGGATGGCGGCGAAATCGAGATGCCGACGCCAGACGAAGGGGCGCAGCACCTCGAGAAAACGCGCGCCGGCGCCCCGATCACCTGCGCAGGGGCGGGCCTTGATATAGGCCGCGCGCTCCCAGGTGCGGCCAAGGCTTTCGTAATAACGCTCGGCGGCCTCCATCGAGATGCAGACCGGGGTAACGCTGGCATCGGGGCGCAGGCGCAGATCGGTACGAAAGACATAACCCTCGGCGGTGTGGTCCGACAGCATGGCGGCTGCCTTGCGCGTGGCGCGGATGAAGACGGCGCGCGCCTCCATCATCTCGGCAGGATCGAAACGGGTGTCGTCGAACAGGCAGATCAGGTCGATGTCGGAGGAATAGTTCAGCTCATGCGCGCCCATCTTGCCCATCGCCAGCGCCACCATGCCGGCGCCGGTTTCCTCGTCGCCCTCGGCCGCGCCGGGCAGCTTGCCGCGCGCAATCTCGGGGGCCAGATGGCAGGCCAGCGCGCGCTGCACGGCAAGATCGGCGAAATCGGTGAGCGCGCGCGTCACCCCTTCCAGCCGCCAGACCCCGCCCAGATCGGCCAGCGCCACCACAAGCGCCACCCGCCCCTTGGCGCGGCGCAGCGCGGTGGCGGTTTGCGCCGGCGCGTCCTGGGTGAGCGCGCCGAGGATCGCCTGCATGGCGTCTTCGGGCGCGCCGGCGAGCGCCTCGCGCAGCCAATCGCCCTCGCGCTCCATCAGCGCTTTCAGGAACGGGCTGCATCCGGCAGTTCCGGCAAGCAATTCGCGCAGCTCGGGGGC
The DNA here is from genome assembly GCA_020832665.1 of Pararhodobacter sp. Taxonomy (GTDB): domain Bacteria; phylum Pseudomonadota; class Alphaproteobacteria; order Rhodobacterales; family Rhodobacteraceae; genus Pararhodobacter. The sequence continues at coordinate 11,603 of JAFIEG010000107.1, forward strand.
AAGATCGGCAAAGCCGCGCGCGATGTCGTCGCTCGCCTGTCGGTCATGCGCGAGGGGGGCGCGGGTCAGGCGGGCGGCAAAGGGGCGGGGGCGGGTGCTCATGGGGCGATTGTGGCCAGCGCGGGGCGAAGGTCAACGCTTCATGCCGGATTCGCGCGATTGCGTCGCGTGCAGCACAGGCAACGATCGCCGTGAGGGGTGCCCGAGGGATGGGCGAGAAGCGGCGCGGGCCGGGGCCCCCCCCCCCCCCCCCCCCACCCCCCGCGCGGCCGCCCCGGCGCCCCCGGCCGGCCGGGGGGGGGGCGGGGGGGGGGGGG
>JAFIEG010000108.1 GCA_020832665.1 Pararhodobacter sp.
CCCCCCCCCCCCCCCCCCCCCCCCCCCCCCCCCCCCCCCCCCCCCCCCCCCCGCGGGGGGGGGGGGGGGGGGGGGGGGGGGGGGGGGGGGGGGGGGCGGGGCCCCCCCCGGGGGGCGGCGCTCACTCCATGCCCAGCGCGGCCTTGTAGACCTCGAGCACGGCCTCTTCCTCGGCGATCTCGTCGGGCTTGCGCCGGCGCAGCGCCACGATCTTGCGCAGTGCCCTGGTGTCGTAGCCGCGCCCCTTGGCCTCGGCCATCACCTCTTTCTGCTGATCGGCGATATCCTTCTTCTCGGCTTCGAGCTGTTCATAGCGTTCGACGAACTGGCGCAGCTCGTCGGCGGTCACGGCATAGGATGCATCGCTGCTCATCGGGGCCTCTGTCGTTGCGGGTTGGCTTGCCGGCCCTGCGGCCGGTGTTGATTGGTTTGCCGGCGGGGCAGCCGGCGGGGGGCATCGATAGCGGCTTGCCGGCGCCCGGGCAAGCCCGTCCGGGCTGCGCCCGGCAGATGAAAATCTGCCGTTGGCGGCCTTTGCCCGCTACACGCGAATTTCGTTCGCTCAGTGCCGATACCCTGGCTGGAATGCCTGCCCGTGCTGTCGAAGCAATCACCCGGATCCGCTATCAACTCTTGCCATCCTTCCCCGCGCGGGCATCCGCTGGCAGGAAGGCAGGCAACACCATGAGCGTGGCGACCAGCGCGGCCAGCATCGACAGCATCACGATCAGGCCGAAGGTGGCCACCGAGGGCAGGGCGCTGATCTGGGTGGCGGCAAGCCCGGCCAGGATCAGCGCCGTCGAGCCGACGATGGGGCGCGCCACCGCCCGCACCGCCCTTACCAGTGCATGGCGCGGTGCATGCGCGCGCTCGATCCGCCAGCGGTTGAGCAGGTGCAGCGTATCGTCAACGGCGATGCCGAAGGCGATGGTCAGTGCCACCGCCGCCGTCATGGTCAGTGGTTGGCCGGCCATCCACAGCACCGCCTCGACCCCAAGCACCGGCACCGCATTGGCCACCAGCGCCGCCAGCGCCAGCCAGAGCGAACGCGTGATCATGCCGATCAGCGCCACGATCATCACGATCGTCATCAGCAGCCCCCGCCGCAGCGCCTCGACCATGCGCGGCACCTCGATCGCCGCCAGATGCGACAGCCCGGTAAGCGCGGCCATGCCGTCGATCCCGGCGGCCACCAGCCGCGCCTCGCGCGCGCTTGCCTCGGCCGCGGCCACGGCGGCATCGGGCGCCAGCGGCGCGATCAGCGGAATGGCGCGGGCGCTGCCATCGCCGGCCATCACCCGGCGCAGCAGCGGCGGATCGGCGCCGCCCGAATCTGCGGCGCGCGCCAGCGCATCGGCCAGCCGCGCCACCGTCTGCTCATGCGACTGATCCTCGGGGGCGACGGTTTCCAGCGCCATCAAGAGCCGCGACTGCTCGGCCTCGGACAGCAGCGGGCCGGGCTCGACGGCCTGGACGGTGACGAAAACCTGCCCGGTGCCGGGCAGCCGGTCGCGGATGCGGTCCTCGGCGCGCGCCACCTCGCCCCCGCGCAGCAGATGTTCATCGAGCGAATGGCCGGGCGCGATTCGCAGATGGCCGGTCAGTGCCACCGCCAGTGCCGCGATGCCGGCCAGCATGACCGCCCGCCGCCAGGGCAACAGCCGCAGCCCGGCGCGCGCAGGCGCATCCAGCCAGCGCGGCGAGGCCGGAAGCGGGCCAAAGCGCGCCCCGGAATGCCGCTGCGAAGGCAGGCTGCCCGCAGCGCCCACCACCAGCGCCAGCGCCGGGGTCAGCGCCAGCACGGCGACAAGTTGCAGCGCCAGCCCGACAAGCCCGGCCAGCGCCAGCCGGTCGAGAGCGTCGAAGCCGGCAAGCGCAAAGCTGGCAAAGGCGATCATGGTGGTCAGCGTGCTGAGCACGCAGGCCGGCCCTACCTCGGCCCTTGCCTTTTCGCAGGCCGCCCGGGGTGCCAGCCCGTTTTCGCCAGCCTGCCGGATGGCAAAGGCAAGGTGCATTGCCTGCGCCACGCCCAGCACCAGCACCAATAGCGGCACCAGCGTGATGATCACGTCGAAGGGAATGCCCATCAGCGCCAGCGCACCAAGCAGCCACGCCGCCGCCGCCAGCCCGGGCAGCGCGATCACCAGCGCCGCGCGCCAGCTTCGCAGCAATGCCCAGCCCATGCCCAGGCAAAGGAAAACCGCGATTGGCGCCAGCGAAAGCTGCGCCGCGATCAGTGCCCCTTCCAGCGCCCGGTAGCTTGCCGCCAGCCCGATGAAGCTTGCGCCGATTTCGCCGCCGCCGATCGCGGCCACCGCCGCCAGCGCCTCGTCGCGCGCTTCCTGCGACAGCCCGGCGGCGCTTTCGGGCATCAAGAGCACGAGCATTGCACCGCGATCGGCGCTGAGCATCATCCGCGCCGCCGGGTCTTGCGCATGCAGTGCATCAAGCCATGCCGCCGAGGATTGGCGCGCGCGGTCGGGGGTGTTCGCAGCCAGCGGAAAAATCGACCAGACCGCCGCCACATCGGGCAGGAAATGAAACTCGGCCAGAATGTCATCGAGCGCGTCGAAGCGCTCGGGCAGGCCGAAATCATCGGTCTCAAGCAACAGGGTCTCGTCGGCCGAGAAGGGGTGGAAATCGTCCTCCAGCGCCTCGAAGCGCTGGAAGGCGGGAGAGGGGCTGGACAGGATGCGCACCAGATCGCCATCGAAACCCAGTCGCATCGCCGCGCTGGCCAGCATCATTCCGGCCATGAGCGCCGCCAACGCCAGCACAAGGCCAGGGCGGGTGAATGGCAGGGCGATGAGGCGCCTCATTCCGTCCTGACCTGCATCGCGGCGGGGCGGGGCCCGTGCCCGCCCGTGCCGGCAAACCGATCAAGCGAATCCGGTATCATGCCTGCTGCCGGTCCCGGTTGCTGATCACTGCACAACCCAGACCGTGACCGACTCGCGCCCCGGATCGACCTGGATGATGCCGAAATGCTCGCGCCCGCCCGAGAGCAGCCCGCCCGAAGAGGTGACTGCGCGAATCGAATAAGAGCCGGCCGAGGCCGGAAAACGGAAACTGCCCCCGGGCGCCACCGTCTCGCGCCGGGCCAGAAGCCCGTCGCTGTATGAGGTGGCATAGCCGTGGCGGTCGCAGCAGGGGCCGGCGCGCAGATCGGTCACCGTGCGCGTGGACTGGTTGCGCACCTCGACCATGCCCAACGGCGCGCCCGGGCGCACCAGTTCGGGCTCTTGCAGCCATTCCATGCAACCCGAAAGCATTGTGGCGGCGGCAACCGACATGGCAGCCGCCCGCATCGCGGCGCCGAACCGGGCGGAAAGGGACATCGTGAACTCCTGTGGGATGCGAGCACGCAAGACAGGAACACGCGCCCGTGATCGAGATTGGCACAACCGGCGGCCTCTGGCCAGCGCCTTGATCATGAGCGCAATCCGGTCGCCCAGTCGCATGTGTGGCTGCCGGCGCTACTTGACCAGCGCCAGCACCTCGCGAAAGCGCGGATGGCGGGCGCTTTCGAGCCATTCGAAGATTGCCATCTCGGCAGTGACGATCTGCGCCCCGGCGCGTGCCAGCCGCGCCAGCGCCGCATCCCGGTTCTCGAAGCGGCGCGAGCCCACGGCATCACCCACCACCGCCACGCGCCGGCCGCGCGCGATCAGCCCCAGCGCCGTCTGCAGCACGCAGACATGGGCCTCGCAGCCCATCAGCACGGCGGTGTGGCCAGCGGCAATGGCAGCCGGAAAGCCCGGTTCGGTGCAGGCATCGAAGCACATCTTCGCCAGCGGCGCTTCGGCGCCCAGCACCGGCAGGGTGGGGCCCAGCCCGGCCGGGTTCTGCTCGGTGAAAACGACAGGCACCGCCAGAAGCCGCGCCGCTGCGATCAGGCGCGCGGCCTCGGCCACCACGCCATCGGCGCCGGCAATGGCGCCGATCATACGCTCCTGCAGATCGACCGCAACCAGGGTCGAGGTGCGCCGGTCGAGTGTGAGTCGCGGCGCGCTCATGCGCCGAGCACCAGTTTGCCGCCCTTCGCGCGCGAGCAGCAGGTGATGATGCGCCGCCCGCCCTTGCGCTCGGCGCGCGAAAGCACGCGGTCGCGGTGATCGGGCTCGCCCTCCAGAAGCGGCATCTCGCAAGAGCCGCACAAACCCTCCTCGCAATCCGAGCTCACATCGATACCGGCCTCGCGCAGCACCTGCAGGATGGTGCGATCGGCGAGCACACTGAGCGTGATGCCGCTATCGGCCAGTTCCAGCGCGAAGGCGTGCTCGCGCGAAGGGTCGAGCGCCGGTTTCGGGGTGAAATGCTCGATGCTCAGCACCACATCGGGGCGGGTGGCGGCTGCGTCCTCCATCGCGTCGAGCAGCCGCTCGGGGCCGCAGGCGCAGATCTGCGCCCCCGCCGGCGCCTGGGCAAAAAGCTGCGCCAGATCCAGCCGCGCGCCCTCGTCGCCGGGATACAGGCTCAGCGCCGCACCATGATCGCGCGCCAGCCGGGGCAGAAAAGCCATCCGCGCGCGCGAGCGGCCGCAATAATGCAGCGCATAGGCTCGGCCCAGCGCGCGCAGCCGGTCGGCCATGGCCAGCACCGGGGTGATGCCGATGCCGCCGGCAACCAGCAGATGCGCCGGCGCGTCCTCGTCGAGCCGGAAATGGTTGCGCGGGCCGCGCAGCTTCAGCCGCGTGCCGGCGCAGGCATTCTCATGCAGCCAGATCGAGCCGCCGCGCCCGCCCTCCTCGCGGAGTATCGCCAGCCGGTAGCGGGTTTCCTCGCCGGGCGCGCCACACAGCGAATAGCGCCGCGATTCGCCCGAGGGCAGGATCAGATCGACATGCGCGCCGGGTGACCAGCCGGGCAGGGCGGCGCCATCGGCATCCTCCAGCACCAGCCCCTGCACGCCATCGGCCTCAAGGCGCGCCTCGGTCACCACCACCTCGCGCGCCAGCGCCCTGGCATCGGGCGGGCCCACCGGGAACTCGCGCACCGCTTCGCGCAGCGCAGGCGCGCGCCGCTCGGGGTTGCGGGCAGGGTCCCAGCGCACCAGCACCCGCTCGGGGCCGCGAAACGAGGTATTGGGCAGAAAGGTGAATTCCTGCGCCACCAGCTCCATATGCGGCAGCCGGCGCGTCAACTCTTCAAGCATGATGCGCAGCTCCATGCGGCCCAGATTCTTGCCCATGCATTGATGGCTGCCATAGCCGAAGGTCAGATGCTCGGCAGTATTCTCGCGCCAGATATCCAGCGCGTCGGGGTTGTCGAAATGGCGCGGGTCGTGATTGGCGGAAGCCGTGACCATCAGTATCTTCCCGCCCCTGGGGATCACCACGCCGCCTATTTCGGCATCAACCGTCGCCACCCGCCGCCAGGCCACCACCGACCCCGAATGGCGCAGGCATTCCTCCACCGCATTGGGAATCAGCTCGGGGCGCGCGCAGACCGCCTCCCAGGCGGTGCGGTCCTCCAGCAGCCGACGCATCATGTTGCCGCCGGCCAGCGCCGTGGTCTCATGTGCGGCAACGATGATCGCCATCATCATCGAATGCAGGTAATTGTCGGTCACCACCTCGGGGTTTTCGCGATTGGCGCGGATCATGTCATGCATCCAGCCCTGGCCTGCCGGTTCGGCCTTCATCCGCTCAAGCACCGCGCCCGAATACTGCCAGAATCGCCCCACGCCATGCGCGATCTCGATCTGCTCTTCGGGCGTGGGTCGGCCCCAGGTGTTCAGCGTATGCGCCACCGAAAAGGCGCGCAGCTTCTCGTGATCATCCTCGGGCACGCCCAGGAAATTCAGCGCCACCAGAAACGGCACCTCCCACGACAACGCCTGCACCAGATCGGCCCTGCCCTTGTCGATGATGGCATCGACGCGCTCGCGCACCAGCGCGCGCACCCGCGTCCCATGCGCCGCCAGCGCCTCGGGCGCAAAGGCGCCCAGCAGCGCGCGCCGGCGCTCGGTATGCACCGGCTCGTCCTCGTTGACCAGCGTGCGCTGCAGGTTGAAATCGTATTGCTTCAACACCGCCAGCGCCTCGTCGGTGGGCGGCGTGATCTTTTCCAGCGCATTCGCCGGCGAGAAGGTGATGTTGTCGCGAAACACCGCCTTGATGTCGTCGTAGCGGCTGACCACCCAGTGATTCAGCACTTCGGAAAAGTACACCGGCTCGCCCTCGCGCGAAAAGCGCAGCGCGTCGGCCGGGTCGGCCTGGTATTCGGGCCCGAACGGATCAAAGCGCCGCGCCTGGGGCGAGAAAGGGCAGCCGCCCGGCGCCTTGGTGACATGATCTTCCGGCATGACGATCTCCAACCCTTTGCCCCCTCATTACCATGCCGCGCCATGCCCAAGTCAACGCCGCGCCCTTGCCCGAAAGCCCGCACCCGCCTAGCAATGAACCACCCCTTCATCTTGCCCCAACATACTCCGGGGGGAGTCGGCGACAGCCGACGGGGGGCAGCGCCCCCCCTCCCCGCCCGCCACAGGATCTGCCCATGACCGATAGCAACCGCCCAACCGACTGGCCCGCCTTCGCCCGCCACGCCAGCCAGATTGCCGATTGGGGCGCGCATTATCACGAAACCCTGGGCGATCGCCCGGTGCGCGCGCCGCTCACCCCCGGTGCCACGCGCGCACAGCTTCCCGCCAGCCCACCCGAGACCGGCGAGCCGATGCAGGCCATCCTCGCCGATCTCGATCGCATCATCCTGCCCGGCATCACCCATTGGCAGCATCCGCGCTTCTTTGCCTATTTCCCGGCCAATGCCGCGCCGGCCTCGATGCTGGCCGAATTCGCCGCCGCCATCCTGGCGCCGCAATGCATGCTCTGGCAGACCTCGCCGGCGGCGACCGAGCTGGAGCAGCAGATGATGGGCTGGCTGGGCCAGGCGCTGGGCCTGCCCGAGGGCTTTGCCGGCGTCATTCAGGACAGCGCCTCGTCGGCCACGCTGGCCGCGGTGCTGGTGATGCGCGAGCGCGCGCTGAATGGGGCGGGCAACCGCGCCGGGCTGGCCGGCCAGAACCGCCTGCGCGTCTATGCCTCATCCGAGGCGCATTCCTCGGTCGAGCGCGCGGTGCGCGTGGCCGGGATCGGGGCGGAAAACCTTGTCTCGCTGCCGCCCTCGGGGCCGCGCCGGGGCATGGATGCGCGCGCGCTCGCCGCCGCCATCGCCGCCGACCGCGCAGCGGGCCATCTGCCGGCGGGGGTGGTGGGTTGCATCGGCGCCACGTCGTGCGGGGCCAGCGACGATCTGCGCGCGGTGCTGGGCGTGGCGCGCGAAGAGGGGCTTTATTCCCATGTCGATGCCGCCTGGGCCGGCGCGGCGATGATCTGCCCCGAGCTGCGCGGGTTGTGGGACGGCATCGAGCTGGCCGATTCGCTGGTGGTGAACCCGCATAAATGGCTTGGGGCGCAGTTCGACTGTTCGGCGCACTTCCTGCGCGACCCGGCGGCGCTGACCGGCACGCTGGCGATGACGCCGGAGTATCTGAAAACCCACGGCATTGAGGGCGATGGCGGCCATGACGCCCATGTCGATTTCAGCGAATGGTCGGTGCCGCTGGGCCGGCGATTTCGGGCGCTCAAGCTGTGGTTCGTGCTGCGCCATCACGGGCTGGAAGGGCTGCGCGCGATGATTCGCAACCATATTGCCTGGTCGCGGGCGCTGCATGATACGCTCGCCGCCGATGCGCGCTTCGAGATTGTCACCGTGCCGGTGCTGTCGTTATTCACTTTCCGGCTGCGCGGTGGCGGCGACGAGGCGCAGTTGGCGCTGTTGCAGCGTGTCAATGATGACGGGCGCATCTACCTGACCCAGACCCGTATCGACGGCCGCCTGGCGCTGCGCTTTCAGGCCGGCAGCCTGGCCACGCGCGCCGAGGATGTGGCGCTGGCCGGCCAGGTGCTGGGCGAGATGGCCTTGTAGCGTGGCGGCGCACCCGACCGGGGCCCGCAACGCCAGGATTGACAGGATGCTTATTGTCTGACACTATAGGTCAGACAATAAGCCTGACAATAGATCAAGGCGTTGCGCAGATGAGCAGCAAGATTCCCACAGCCGGGCAGCGCGGCGACCGTGCCAGCACCATCGCCGATTTCCTGCAATCGAACATCCTGTCGGGCCATTACCGCGCCGGCGACAGGCTGCCCTCCGAGGCCGATCTTTGCGCCCATTTTGGCGTTTCGCGCCCGACCTTGCGCGAGGCGCTGGGCCGGTTGTCGGCGAACGGGCTGATCGTGTCGCGGCGCGGCGCCGGTGGCGGAGCCTTCATCACCCGCCCGCAGCCCGAGGATTGCGCCGCGCGCATTGGCGCGCTGGTCGCGCTGGCCTGCATTCCCGACGCGCCCGCCGAAGACGATGGCGAGGCCGAGGTGGCCTGGCGTGCGCCGCTGCTGGCCGCGCGCATCCAGCTGCAGATGGGCTGCGCGCGGCTGGCGGCGCTGATCGGGGCCGATATCGGCGATGTGCGCGCCGAAATCGACCGCCAGTCGGATTTCTCGATCGACGATTCCAGCTTCCGGGCCTCGTGCCTGCGCATGTATCTGGCGCTGTGCGCGGCCTCGGGCAATCCGGTGATGACCATGCTTGGCGAGGCGGTGATCGAGGCCGAGTTCCGCCGCCTGACGGCCGAGCGCATCGACACGCGCACGCGTGCGCGGCTCCTGTCCTTTCATGTGCGCCTGGCCAACGGCATCGCCGGCCAGCGCCCCGAAGACACCGATGCGGCGCTCAACGCGCTGTGGGAGTACGAGTTCAACCGGCTTGGCCAGCGCGACGGCGTAGAGCAAGGGCAGAACAGTTTCGAGCGCCCCCCGCGCATGCGCGATCTGCGCATTCCACCGGTGCAGCACCTGAACAATGGCAATGGCTGAAACCGGCGCCAGGCGGTTGCTTTGGGGGGCGCCACCGGGCGGGCTTTGCGCCGCGCGGCCCTTGTGATGGCGGCCCGGCTTGCCTATATTCATGGTGTCGTCGGCAACGGCGACTATGGACATAAACGCGCCCGTAATAAGCGGATCGGACCCGGGGGCGGTACCCGGCGGCTCCACCAATCACCCTCATTGGGGGAAAATGGGGCCGAAACAGGATCGACGAACGTCTAAAGGGGTTTGCTTTGTCCCGGTGAGCTACCACCGTTATCGGTGCGCAAAGTACAGTTGCCAATGACAACCGTGCTCCGGTGGCCGTTGCTGCGTAAGCAGTAACCTAAACCGATCTCAAGCCCTGGCGCTTAGCCGCGTCAGGCGGGGTTCGCAGGCACCTGGCAACAGAAGCCTGCACCTTTCCCCACATCTTTTTTCAACCCGTTGCGGCAGGGCCATCCCGCCGTTATCTGGCGTCTTTTCTTTGCCGTCGAATTGCCTATGCTGGCGCCAAGACGGGAAGGAAGGTTTCATGGCGCAGGGCATCGACTACGGAAATCTCATGCACAGGGCGATGCGTGGCCTGATCCGCGACGTGATGGCCGATATCGCCGAAAGGGGTCTGCCGGGCGAGCATCATTTCTTCATCACGCTCAACACGCAGCATCCGGGGGTCGAGATGGCCGACTGGCTCCGCGCGCGCTACCCGGACGAGATCACCATCGTCATCCAGCACTGGTTCGACAATCTGAGTGTCGATGACGACGGCTTTGCCATCACGCTGAATTTCGGCAATCAGCCCGAGCCGCTCTACATCCCCTATGATGCGATCTCGACCTTCGTTGACCCGTCGGTGGAGTTCGGCCTGAAATTCGAGGTCCAGCAGAGCGACGCCGACGAGGATGACGAGTTCGAGGATGACGAGGGCGCGCCCATGGCCCATGCCGAACCCGAGGATGAAGAGCGCAAGCCCGGCGAGGTGGTCAGCCTCGACAAGTTCCGCAAATAGGCGGCAACTTGCCGGCGGGCCGGATGACAAGACAGCGTGCACAGCAGGAGGCAGGATGAGCAAGAGCATGCGCAGGGTCGCCGCGGCGCTCGCGGCGGCCGGGCTGAAGGCCGATATCTTTGAGCCGGGCCCCTCGCGCACCGCAGAAGAGGCTGCCGCGGCCTGCGGATGCGTGCTTGACCAGATCGTCAAATCGCTGATCTTCAAGGGAGAAAGCGGGCGGCTTTACCTGTTTCTCACCGCCGGGGGCAACCGGCTTGACCCGGCGCGTGCGGCCGAACTGGCCGGCGAAGAGCTGTTTCGCGCCGATGCCGACACGGTGCGCCGCGAGACCGGCTTTGCCATCGGCGGGGTGGCACCGCTGGGCCATCTGGGCGCGCCTTCCATCCTTGCCGATCCGCGCCTGCTGGAATTTCCCGTGGTCTATGCCGCCGCCGGCACGCCGCGCCATGTCTTTGGCGCCGAGCCGGGCGCGCTGATCAAGGCCTGTTCGGCGCGGGTGGCGCCGTTTTGCGCATGAAGCTGCCCGATCCGCATTTCGAGCCCGAATTCTACCAGGCGCTGCCGGTCAAGCGCGCCCTGGCCTGGGTGGTCGACCTGGTGATCACGCTGGCGCTGGTGCTGGTCGTTCTGCTGCTGACGGCGATGCTGGCGGTGCTTATCCTTCCGCTGGTGTTCGTCACCGTCTCGATCGCCTATCGCTGGGTGATGCTGAGCAATTATAGCGCCACCTTCGGCATGATGCTGGCCAGCATCGAACTGCGCCGGCTCGACGGCCGGCAGGCCGAATCCACCGCCTGCGCCATCCACGCCACGGTGTTTTCGCTCGCGCAGATGTTCTTTCTGCCGCAGATCATCTCGATTGCGCTGATCCTGACCACGCCCTACCGGCAAAGCCTGGCCGATCTTGTCGTGCAGACAACGATGATCAACCGATACGTCATCGAGTGACCTGATTGCGCCAAGGGAGATTGCGCCGCGCAATTTGCTGGCAGGCGCTGCATGCTCAATCCTGGCCCGGCTTTCGAAAGGACGTGCCGGGAAGACAGGCGCAGCCAGGCGTCAGCCGGCGGCGCCGCGCCCGGCGATGCGGCCCATGACCAGGCACATGGTCAGCGCGCCGCCGCCAATATAGTCGTCGAAAAAGGCGCCGCCCGCGCCTTCGCCTGCGGCGCCCAGCAGGCTGCGACGGCTTGGCCCGTGAGCAGGCCTCGGGTTGTTGCGGTCAATCCTGTCACTCATGTCGAACTCCTGTTGAATGGCTGTTGCTGGGGTCTGGTGCCGCAAGAACAGCCGCTGCCGGCGCAAGGGGCGAAGCGCATGCAAGAACCCCTGCTGTTCACGAACCGGGCTCGAAACCGCTTGCAGGCACGCGCAGGGGGAATATCAATGAGCGATGAAAGACCCTGGGTCCGTTTGCCATGACATGGATCATTGAATGCCGGCGGTGAGCGGATTCCATTGCCGCTTGCGCTCGCCGGGCAGCGCTCTTCCGCGCCTGGCGCCATGCAGGGAAGCACAAGGGCCCCGCAGGGGCTTGGCGGGGGGCAGGGGGATTGCTACCTTTCCTTTCGAGCCGGGGGGGGGGCGGGGGCGCGGGGCGCGCGGCGCCCCCGCCGGGCACAGCACCACCA
>JAFIEG010000014.1 GCA_020832665.1 Pararhodobacter sp.
CCAGCGCGCCTGGGGCGTGCCGCTGACCTGTTTCGTGAAAAAGGGTGCGAAGCCGGGCGATGATGATTTCCTGCTGCGCGATGAGCGGGTCAATGCGCGGATCGTCGAGGCTTTCGAGAAGGAAGGCGCTGATGTCTGGTATGTGAAAGGCTTCAAGGAAAAAATCCTTGAAGAACTGCATGATCCCGATGCCTATGAGCAGATTTTTGACATTCTTGATGTCTGGTTCGATAGCGGCTCGACGCATGCCTTCGTGCTGCGCGACCGTGAAGACGGCGCGCCCGACGGGATTGCCGATCTCTATCTCGAGGGCACCGACCAACATCGCGGCTGGTTTCATTCCTCGATGCTGCAGGCTTGCGCCACCAAGGGCCGCGCGCCCTATCGCGCGGTCGTTACCCATGCCTTCACGCTCGACGAGAAGGGCATGAAGATGTCCAAGTCGCTGGGCAACACCATCGTGCCGGAAGAGGTGGTCAAGCAGTATGGTGCCGACATATTGCGGCTATGGGTGGCCCAGACCGACTATGTTCACGACCATCGCATCGGCCCGGAAATCCTCAAGGGCGTGGCCGACAGCTACCGCCGGCTGCGCAACACCATGCGCTTCATGCTGGGCAATCTGCATGGCTGGCGCGAGGACGAGCGCGTGGCGCTCGAGGACATGCCCGAGCTGGAGTGCTGGGTGCTGCACCGGCTGGCCGAGTTGGATGAAACCGTGCGCGCGGGCTATGTCGCCTATGATTTCCAGACGGTGTTCCAGAAGCTCTTTACCTTCGCCACTTCGGATCTGTCGGCCTTTTATTTCGACATCCGCAAGGATGCACTTTACTGCGATGCGCCCGACAGCCTGCGCCGGCGCGCCGCGCGCACAGTGCTCGATGCGCTGTTTCACCGCCTCACCACCTGGCTGGCGCCGGTGCTGGCCTTCACCATGGAGGATGTCTGGCTGTCGCGCTTTCCCGGCGAGGAGCAGTCGGTGCATCTGCAGGATTTCCCCGAAACGCCGGGCGAATGGCTGAACCCGGAACTGGCGGCGAAATGGGGAGCCATCCGCACCGCGCGGCGGGCAGTGACCGCGGCGCTGGAATTGCAGCGCCAGGGCAAGGTGATCGGCGCCAGCCTTGAGGCCGCGCCAGTGGTGCATGTGCGCGATCAGGCGCAGCTCAAGGCGCTCAGGACCGTCGATTTCGCCGATATCTGCATCACCTCGGATATCGTGCTGAGCAATGACCCGATCCCGGCCGAGGCCTTCCGCATGCCCGAGGTGGAGGGGGTGGGCGTGGTTTTTGAGCGCGCCGAGGGCGAGAAATGCGCGCGCTGCTGGAAGATCCTGCCCGATGTCGGCCAGCATGCCCATCCGGCCACCTGCCGGCGCTGCAGCGATGCGCTGGGCACGGCGCGGAGGGACGCGTGATGCTGAAGGTCCGCGTTTTGACGGGGCTGATCATGGGCACCATGCTCTCGGTGCTTGTATCCGGGGCGATCACGGCGCTGAATACGGGGCTCGACGCCAGCTTTGTGCTGCGCTGGTTCAAGGCCTGGGTGCTGGCCTGGATAATGGTGGTGCCGCTGGCCATCCTGCTGGGCCCTTTCGCGCGGCGCTGGGCCGAACGACTGGCAGGCTGAGGCCGCGCCAGGCGCGTGCGGGAAAGGATGCGCCATGTCGCTGAGCGTGTTTCTTGCCGTTCTTCTTGCCGCGCTTTTGCATGCGGGCTGGAACGCCGCCATCAAGGCGGGCGTGAGCGCGCATGCCTCGATGGTGATCCTGTCGCTGGGCCATGCGCTTATCGGCCTGGCGCTGGCCAGCAGCTTTGAGCTGCCCGGCGCGCATGTCTGGCCATGGCTGGCGGCTTCGGCGCTGATTCACGCCGCCTATCAGCTCTTTCTTAGCTTCGCCTATGAACAGGGCGATCTGAGCCGCGTTTATCCGATCGCGCGGGGCACGGCACCGCTGATTGTGCTGGTGGTGAGCGCGCTTTTCCTTGCCGACCGGCTGTCGGCGACCGAGATTGCCGGGATCGTGATCCTCGGCTGTGGGATTGCGCTGATGGCCTGGGGGGTGCTCAGCAACGGCGAATCGCGGCGGCTGCTGCCCTTCGCCTTTGGCTCGGCGCTGGCCACGGCGGGCTATACCCTTGCCGACGGGCTGGGCGCGCGCGTCTGGGGCGAGCCGGTGGCCTATGTCAGCTGGCTGATGATCCTGTCGGGTGTGATCTATCTGCCGCTGATCCTGGCGCTGAAGGGGCGTGGCGTGCTGGTTGCCGACGCGCGCGGCTGGGCTCTGGGGCTGATGGCTGCGGCGGCATCCTTCGTCGCCTATGCGATTGCCGTCTGGGCGATGACGCAGGCCCCCATTGCGCTGGTCGGGGCATTGCGCGAAACCTCGGTGCTTTTCGCGCTGCTGCTGGGCTGGCGGCTGTTCGGCGAAAGGCTCGATGGGGGCAAGCTGGCCGGTGCGGGGCTGATCGTGCTGGGGGTGGCGGTGACCCGATTTTGAAGCGGCTTTCCTTTGCCGTTTCGGCGGTTATGATGCCGCGGATGGATGCGGAAGCCCTTTTCATTGCCGAGCTGAACGAACGGCTGATCACCCATTTCACCGGTGCGTATTGGCGCGTGCCGCTCTCGCAGCGGCATCTGCCCGTGCTTCGCGCCTCGGGGGCACGGTTTGGGAGCATCATCTGCGCCGACGGGCACGATGTTGCGCGTGCGCTCGGTGATCTGGCCACTATTGGCGCGCCGGCCCCCGGCGAAGCGATGGCCCGGGCGCTGGCGGCGCTGGCCGGGCCGATGGCGCGGATGCGCGCCGAAGAAGGTTTCGACGAGGACGGCACCGTGGGCAAGGCGGCGGGCGCGGCATTGGCGCTGCCGCCCGAGGCCGCGCTGCCCGAGCCGTTGCCGGGCGAAGGGCCGGCGATATTGATGAGCGGGGCCGATACGCCGCCGATGCTGATCGGGGCGGCGCTGATCGCCGCCGCCGGGCGCGGGGTGATCTGGAAACCGTCGCCGCGCGCGGCGGCTTCGGCGCATCTCCTGATGCGGCATCTGGGGCCATTGGCGGCAGGCAGGCTGGCGCTCTTGCAGGGCGATCACGCCTCGGGCGCGGCGCTGGCGGCGGCGCTGCGCGGCGCTGGTGTGCTGATCTGGGCCAGCCCTGCACCGTTGCCCAAGTTGAAGCTGCCGGTGGTGCGGCTGCAGGCGGGCTGATACCAGATCCGTCTGACCAATATCGAAACCCTGGCTTGCGGGCGCTACCCGTGCCGAAGGCGTGCCTTCACCGCGCCACGCCAAAGGCGTGCCTACACCACGACTGCGAGCGCGGTCCGTGCCGCAACCGAATCCGGTGCGAAATCTGCGCGCGCATGGCGGCTTCAGTGCCGCTTGCGAAAGCTCGGCTGGGCGTTTCTCGGCGCATGCTGTTCAACCGAGGGTGGCGGGCCTCGCCCCCATCGAGGGGCTTGGCCCGGAGAAATGGGCGGGTGGCGGGCCACTGGCCCCTGCGCCGCTTCGCTTCTGCGCACTGGAATATTTGCCCGGCGAACAAGACACGGAGAAAGGTGTTCGGGTTCGTGCGCAACTCGCCAGCCGCGGGTCATTCCTCGCCGTCGGGATCGAGCAGCTTGATCTCGCCGGCATCGATCAGGCCGCGGATATTGGCGATGACGGCGTTCTGTGCCGCCTCGCCCTCGCGCGTCTTTATGCGCCCGCGGGTTTCGATTTCGTCGCGCAGCGCCGTGGCAAGGCGTTGCGACATGTTCGCCATCAGGAACTCGGCCGATTCGGCCTCGGGGCTGTCGGGGGCCTGCAGGGCAGCGGTGAGGGCGGTGATCAGCTCGTCCTGGCCGATATCGCGTAGCGATTTGGGCACATCACGCGGATTCAGCCGCTCGTACAGATGCGCGAAGGTGAAGATGTTGCGGCGCACCGATTCGGCGAATTGCGCATCGTTGTCGTGCAACTCGGCGAGAAGTGATTCGCGTATCTGCGCGCCGGTTTCGTTGAGAATGGCGCCGAACCGCTCGCCCGGGGGGGCGGGAAAGGCGGGGCGGGGGCGTTCGTCGAGCTGACGCGCCAGGGCCTTGCCGATACGCGCCACCACCGGCGGGGCGATGGTTTCAGTCAGGGGCATGGCGCAGGCGACACGGCGCGCGCGCTCGCCCTGCATCCGGCCCAGAAGCCGCGCGGCGCGGCTGGCGGGCATTTTCGACAGCACCACCGCCGCAACCTCGTCGGCTTCGGCGGCGAGAAGCTCGATCAACTCGTCGGCGCCGGCGCTGGCGATCCGCTCCCACGGGTTGGCGTGGCCATGGGCGCGGGCGCGCTGCTTGAGCAGGTCTGCCGCTTCCGGGCTGATCCGGCCGCCCAGCACTTCGAGCGCGCCCTCGATGCCGCCGGAGAAGGAAAACCCGATCTGTTCGAGCGTTTCGACGAATTCATTCGCCACTGTCGAGACGGTTTCTCGATCGACAAGGCGCATGCGCGCGATTTCCTCGGTAAGCGCGGTCTGCTGCTCTTCGGGCAGGTCGGAAAGGCGCAGATCGGCCCCTTCATCGAGCAGCAGGCGCACCAGGATAGCGGCCTTCTGGCGGCCGGTGAGAGGGGCGATTCGGCGCCCGCCTGGGCTGGTGGCCATTCCCGCCTCCGGCGGCAAGCCCGCTTGCGCCGCATCACCCGGGCCATCGGCGCCGATTCCCGTGGTCAGGGCAAGGCTGCGCTCGGAAAAGGCTGTCTGGTGGTCTTTCGGCATGCTCGCTTCCCTGCATCACTGCCGACAGAGTGGCAGCTTGCGGTTAAGCGAACGCAAAGACCGGCGCGTGAAAAGGGGTGCGTACTGAAAAAACTTGATCCAAATCAAGGCGCGGAGGGCAGTGGTGCGCTAGAAGGGAAGATGAAGGCGCAGGCGGATCGCCTGATCTTCATCTCCCGTTTTTCGGATGCGCGCAGGCGTATGCGAAGAAACTTCGGCCGTGGGTCAGACCTGCGGCCTTTTTTCTTTTCCTCTCCATCCCCTTGCCAGCCTCAGCCGGCGGCGCCCAGCCGCGCGCCTGAGTTGTTTTCGGGGCTGTCGCCCGGCGCCGCTTCCGCCTCGATCTCGGCGGCGCGCTGTTCCACCAGTTCGACGACATGTTCGATCATCTGCTCGTTCGACATCTTGTGGCTCTGGCGCCCGGCCACATAGACCATGCCTGCCCCGGCGCCGCCGCCGGTGAAGCCGATATCGGTGAGCAGCGCCTCGCCGGGGCCGTTGACCACGCAACCGATGATCGACAGGCTCATCGGGGTCTTGATGTGTGAAAGCCGCTCTTCCAGCGCTTCGACGGTCTTGATGACATCGAAGCCCTGCCGCGCGCAGGAGGGGCAGGAGATGATCTGCACGCCGCGCGTGCGCAGCCCCAGCGCCTTCAATATCTCGTAGCCGACCTTTACCTCCTGCACCGGGTCGGCCGAAAGCGACACGCGGATGGTATCACCGATGCCCATCCACAACAGATTGCCCAGGCCCACGGCCGATTTCACCGTGCCGGTAAGCAGCCCGCCGGCCTCGGTGATGCCCAGATGGATGGGGGCGTCGGTTGCCTCGGCCAGCATCTGATAGGCAGCGGCTGCCATGAAGACATCGGAGGCCTTGCAGGAGATCTTGAAGTCGTGAAAATCGTTGTCCTGCAATAGTTTGATATGATCGAGCCCGGATTCGACCATGGCATCGGGGCAGGGCTCGCCGTATTTTTCCAACAGGTGCCGCTCAAGGCTGCCGGCATTGACCCCGATGCGGATCGAACAGCCGTGATCGCGCGCCGCGCGGATCACCTCGCGCACGCGCTCGGCGCTTCCGATATTGCCGGGGTTGATGCGCAGGCAAGCCGCGCCGGCCTCGGCGGCCTCGATGGCGCGCTTGTAGTGGAAATGGATGTCAGCCACGATCGGCACCGGGCTTTCGCGCACGATTGCGCGCAGCGCGCTGGTGCTGGCGGCATCGGGGGTGGAGATGCGCACGATATCGGCGCCGGCCTCGGCTGCGGCGAGCACCTGTGCCACGGTGGCGGCCACGTCGGTGGTGTCGGTGTTGGTCATGGTCTGCACCGAGATCGGCGCATCGCCGCCCACCGGCACCGCCCCCACCATGACCTGGCGCGACTTGCGCCGTTCGATGTTGCGCCAGGGACGGATGGGGTTGAGAGACATGGCCGCGTGGCCCCCGTTCAGGTCATTGTCAGGGTGACAGATAGCCCCCGAAGGCAGGCGCGGCAATCCCTGTGCGGGCGCCGTGCAGGCCCCGAGCGGGCAGCGCGGCATGGGCGCGACGCTGGCTCAGTTGGCCTCGTCGCGCAGTTCGGCCACCAGCACGGCTAGATCGCTGTCGCGCGACAGATCGGCCTCGGCAAAGCGTTCCTGCAGCGAATCGACCGAAAGCGTGAGGTTGCGCACCACTTGCGCCCCGGGCGCGGCCGGGCCGAAGGGCTGGCCGTCGATCAGGAAATAGACCGAGCCCGAATTGCCCGCATGCAGCGTCGGCGGCACTTCGGTCTGCGGAATGGTGTAGCGCTCACCGGCATCGAGAATGCGCTCGAAGATGACCGAATTGTCGGCCCCGCGCACCCGCACCCAGGACGGGCGCACGGCCAGGATTTCAACGCTGGCGGGCCCGCCGCCGAGCACTTGCGGGGCCGGGGCGGATTCGCCCTCTGCCAGTGCCTCTGCCAGTGCCTCGGCCACAGCATGGTCAGCCGAGATTGTATCGGGGCTGCGGCCCTCGCGCGGGCTGATGGCGGCAATGGGGCCGTCGCGCGGCACCATCACCGGCGAATCGAGCGCCTGCGGGCGGGCGATGCGCACATGGCCCTCGGCACTGCCCGTGCCGCGCCGTGCGTCGTCCTGCCCGGCGGTCTCGCGCCGGGTGTCGTCCTGCCCGGCGCCGCCCTGACCCGGTGCGCGGTCGCTGCGCCAGGGATCGGCCGTTGCCTGCGAGCGCGATACGGCGCCGTCAGAGGTGGCGAGCGGGTCGATATCGCTCAGCACGGTGGGGGCGAAATCGGCCGGGGCCAGCTGCACGCGCTGCACTTCCTGCAGCACCTTCCAGCCGGCGAAACCCAACCCCAGGATGAGCGCGGCAAGAATGCTCACCGAGCCCAGCGCGCCGGGTTCGATGCGGTGCCAGAAGGGTTCGGGGTCTGGCAGCAGCCCCACGCCCTTGAGCGCGCCGCCGGGACTCATGCCGCCGGTTTGCCTGCGCTGGCTGGTATCTTCGACGCGCAGCACCGAGCCCAGCCCGGGATCGCCGCCAAGGCCGGTCATGCCATGCTGCACGGCAAATCCGTGTTCCTGGCAGAAACGCTGATAGACCCATTCGGGATCCATCCCCAGATAGCGCGCATATGAGCGCACGAAGCCGGCGACGAAGCCCGGGGTTTCAAAGGCGGAAAGGTCGCCATTTTCGATCGCGGCGATGTAGCTGGCGCGGATGTGAAGCTCTCGCTGCACATCGAGCAGCGATTTGTTCAGCGTGGCGCGCTCGCCGCGCAACAGATCGCCCAGCCGCAGCTCGTAATCATCGAAACCACGGGGTTGCTGTTGTTCCTGATGTGCCGGAGGCTGTTCCTTCCGCCAGATCATCCGCCCTGTCCTCTTGCCGCCTGCTCGTCGGGTGTTCGCAGTCGTCTTTCCCGTCTTGCGCGAGTTGAGTCGACTACCAATACCTCTTGTTGTTTTTGTATCAGATGACAACAAGAAATTGAAGCGGCAGGTTTGTCAGGCGCTCATCTCGGCACGATTCAGCGCACAATGCGACCACAGCGCGTCCATTGCCTGCACGACACGGTCTATTTCCCTGGGGTCGTGCACCGGCGAGGGGGTAAAGCGCAGCCGCTCGGTGCCGCGCGGCACGGTGGGAAAGTTGATCGGCTGCACATAGACGCCGTGCACTTCAAGCAGCATGTCCGAGATCTTCTTGCAATGCACCGGATCGCCGACATGTACGGGCACGATATGGCTGCCATGATCGATGATCGGCAGGCCCAGCCCCTTGAGACGCATCTTCAGGATGCGGGCGTGCTTTTGCTGGGCGTCGCGCAGCTTCTGGCCCTCGGCGGTCTTGAGAAAGCCGATCGAGGCCGCGCAGCCCGCGGCCACCGCCGGCGGCAGCGAAGTGGTGAAGATGAAGCCCGGCGCATAAGAGCGGATGGCATCGACCATCTTCGCGCTCGAGGCGATGTAGCCGCCCATCACGCCGAATGCCTTGGCCATGGTGCCATTGATGATGTCAATGCGCGCCATCAGCCCGTCGCGCTCGCACACGCCGGCGCCGCGCGGGCCATACATGCCCACCGCATGCACCTCGTCGATATAGGTGAGCGCGCCGAATTCGTCGGCCAAGTCGCAGATTTCCTCGATGGGCCCAAAATCGCCATCCATCGAGTAGATCGATTCGAAGGCAATCAGCTTGGGCGCGGCAGGGTCGTCGGCCTCCAGCAGTTCGCGCAGATGCGCCACGTCGTTGTGGCGGAAGATGCGCTTGGCGCCACCATTTCGGCGCACACCTTCGATCATCGAGGCGTGGTTGAGCGCGTCGGAATAGATGATCAGGCCGGGAAAGAGCTTGGGCAGGGTGGAAAGCGTGGCGTCATTGGCAATATAGGCCGAGGTGAAGACGAGCGCGGCTTCCTTGCCGTGCAGATCGGCCAGTTCGGCCTCCAGCCGCTTGTGAAAGACCGTCGTGCCCGAGATGTTGCGCGTTCCGCCCGAGCCGGCGCCGGTGGCGTCGATCGCCTCGTGCATCGCCGCCAGTACCGCCGGATGCTGGCCCATGCCCAGATAGTCATTGCCGCACCAGACGGTGATTTCCTTCTCGCTGCCATCGGGGCGGCGCCAGATGGCGCGCGGAAATTGGCCCTTGCGGCGCACGATGTCGATGAAGGTGCGATAGCGCCCTTCGTCATGCAGACGTTGCAGGGCGGTATCCAGTGCGGCTTCGTAATTCAACTCGACTCTCCCTGGCGATACGCTGGGTATGGCGGTGCCCGGTGCTTTCTCGGTCTTGCCGGGCAATGGTTACAGCTTTCGTCCTAATGGTAAATTGACCTGAATCAATTTGCTGATTTGTCGCATCCTTCCTGGTCTTTTTCATTCCTTCCGGGTGCGGCTCAACTGTCGGGTGCGGCTTCCAGCACCACAACGCAGCCGTTGCCGGCGGCCTCGTCGCAGGCGGCTATGGCGTTGCGGCGCGCGGTTTCGGCATCGGGCAGCTGCGAAAGGGCGACGGCCGATTCCACCGGCATGCCGCTGCGAAAGAACCCCTCATCGGGCGAGACGGCGATGGCGGCAAAGCCGTCGGTGCCGCCCAGGAAGGTGCGCATGGCTTCTTCATGCGAGCCGATCTGACGCAGCGCGTGCAGCTCTTCGGCGGTCAGGAAAGGGTACAGATGCAGCGTCACGGCTATACTGCCGGCGCTCAGCGCCTCGCTCTCGACAGGCTCCTGGGCGCTGGCGACGCCGGCAAGGAAAAGACTGAGGGTTGCGGCGAGCGCAAGGCGCATGGTTGGGGCTCCGTGGCGGCGTGCGGGTTTTGCGACCGCCTCTATAGCGTCTTTCGCCCGGTCATGGCCAGAGGTTACGCGGCGATTTGAACCGCGCCCGATTGCCGCTTGGTAGCAGGCTGCCGGTGCTGGACAGGGATAGGGGGCGGGCATAGGCTGGCGGGTGAAACGCCGCGTGAGGAAGGAACACACCGCAAATGAGTCACGAAAACCAGGCGCCGGGCGCTGTCGAGCCGGTTCTTTCGCATGTCGATTCGACGCTGGATGCCGCGCTCGAGCGGCTGATGGCTTTCCTGCGCCTGCGCTCGATCTCAACCGACCCGGCCTTTGCCGCCGATTGCGAATGCGCCGCCGACTGGCTGCGTGACGAGCTGGCCGGCATGGGCTTTGACGCCGCCAAACACCCCACGCCGGGCCATCCGATGGTGCTGGCCCACGGCCCCGACATGCCGGGGCGGCATGTCATGTTCTACGGCCATTATGACGTGCAGCCGGTCGACCCGCTGGAGCTGTGGCACCGCGACCCGTTCGACCCCGCGATCGAGGATACACCGGCGGGCAAGGTGATCCGCGGGCGTGGCGCGGCCGATGACAAGGGCCAGCTGATGACCTTTGTCGAGGCCTGTCGCGCCTGGATCGCCGTGCATGGCGCGCTGCCGGTGAAGGTGTCGATGTTCTTCGAGGGGGAAGAGGAATCGGGCTCGCCCTCGCTGGTGCCCTGGATGCAGGAGAATACCGACAGGCTGCGCGCCGATCTGGCGCTGATCTGTGATACCGGCATGTTCGACCGCGAAACGCCGGGCATCACCACCATGCTGCGCGGGCTTGTCGGGCAGGAGGTCACCATCACCGGCCCGTCCAAGGATCTGCATTCGGGCATGTTCGGCGGTGCGGCGATGAACCCGGCGCGCGTGCTGGCGCGCATCCTCGCCGATCTGCACGATGACGGCGGGCGCGTCACGCTGGAAGGGTATTATGACGATGTGCCCGAGATTGACGAGGCGATCATGGCGCAGTGGCGAGCGCTGGGCTTCGATCACGAGGAATTTCTTGGCGCGGTGGGGCTGAAATACCCGGCGGGCGAGAAGGGGCGTTCGGCGCTGGAAATGATCTGGTCGCGCCCCACCTGCGAGATCAACGGCATGATCTCGGGCTATACCGGCGCGGGGTTCAAGACGGTGCTGCCCTCAAAGGCCTCGGCCAAGGTCAGCTTCCGGCTGGTGGGCAGACAGGACCCGGCCAAGGTGGCGGCGGCCTTCCAGGCGCATGTACGCGCGCGCCTGCCGGGTGATTGCAAGGTAGAATTCACGGACCATTCTTCGGGCCCGGCCAGCGTGATGGCCACCAACGACCCCGCCTTTGAGGCCGCGCGCCAGGCGCTGAGCGATGAATGGCCGCGCCCGGCGGCCTTCATCGGCTCGGGCGGGTCGATCCCCATCGCGGGCTATTTCAAGACCATCCTGGGGATGGATTCGATGCTCATCGGCTTTGGCCGTGACGATGACCAGATCCATTCGCCGAACGAGAAATACGACCTGGAAAGCTTTCACAAGGGCATCCGCTCCTGGGTGCGCATCCTGGCGGCGCTGGCGAAGGGATAGGGCGGCCCGGGCGCGCCGGTATCATGGGCACGAAAGGGCCTTCCAGGGCCATTTCGCACGCACTTTCGAAAGCGCGTCTTTTCGTTCAGCTGCATGGCCATGCGCGGCGTTGCCGCAAAGAAGGCAGGTCAGGGCTGGACCGCCCTTCCACCGGGCCTTACCTTGCCAAGTTCCTTTTTAATCAAACAGGTTGTGCGCCGCCTTGTCCCGTTTTCCAGTGATCAGCCAATCGCCAACCGACCCGGGCTTCGTGCAAGACCCCTATCCCTTCTATGAGCGCGCGCGCGAGGCGGGCGCACTGGTCTTCTGGCAGGAGTACGGCCTGCCCTGCGCCACGCGCTTTGCCGCCATCAACGCGCTCTTGCGCGACCGCCGGCTGGGGCGCGAGCCGCCGCCACGGGGGCAGCGCTGCCCCGCGCCCGGCCATATGGCCGCCTTCGCGGCGCTGCAGGCGGATTCGATTCTGGAACTGGAACCCCCGCGCCAGCGTCGGTTGCGCGGGGTGGTGCAAGCCGCGCTGACACCGTCGCGCATCGCCGCGCAGGAGCCGGTGATCGAAACCCTGGCCGGCGCGCTGGTCGATGCCTTTCCGTCCACGGGCGCGTTCGATCTCGTCGCTGCCTATACCCAGGCGCTGCCGCCGCGGGTTATCCTGCATGTGATGGGTCTGCCCGAGGTGGCGCTGGGTGATCTGCAGCGCTGGTCGGCGGCGATGGTCAGGGTCTATCAGGCCGGGCACGACCGTGCCGCCGAGGAAGCAGCCAATACCGCCGCCGCCGAATTCGCGGGCTTCGTGGCCGAGGCCATCGCCACGCATCGCGTCAGCCCGCGCCCGGGGCTTCTGGATACGCTGATCGCGGGCAGCGATGCCGGAGAGGGGCTCGCCCCGGCCGAACTGGTCTCGAATGTGGTGCTGCTGCTCAACGCCGCGCGCGAGGCGACGGTGCATGCGCTGGGCAATGCGGTGAAAACCCTGCTGGAACAGGGCGGGCCCGATGCGCGCCGCGCCTGGCTGGCGCCCGGTCAGATCGAGGCGACGGTCGAGGAATGCCTGCGTTTCGACCCGCCGCTGCATCTTTTCACCCGCCATGTCTATGAGCCGGTCGAGGTGATGGGCCAGCTTCTGGAGCCGGGCGAGGAGGTGATCTGCCTTCTGGGCGCCGCCGGGCGTGACCCGGCGCGGGTGGATGCGCCGCATCGCTTCGACCCTCTGCGCCCGGCGATGCCGCATCTGGCCTTTTCGGCCGGGGTGCATTTCTGCCTCGGCGCGGCGCTTGCCCGGCTGGAATTCAAGCTCGCGCTGCGCGGCCTATTCGCGCGCTGCCCTAACCTGCGGCTGGTGGCGCCGCCCGTCTACAAGAACAGCTATCACTTTCGCGGCCCGCAGGCGCTGATGGTGCGCGCTGATTGATTGCTTCGGGTTGCAGCAGGGGCCGCGACCGCCCAAGGCGGGCGGTCAGAAGCGCCCAGCTCAGCCGCGCTCCCACCCGCCCGCCCCGCGCGGCTGAGCCGGGCGCTTCCCGTGCCGGCCGCAGGGGCGGGCATGCAAGCCAGGGTGTCGGTATCGATCAGACGGATTTGGTATGCGGCATGCGCCCCGGTGCGCACGTTGCCCCATTTTCACCGGCACGGCGATGGGCTAGCCTTGCACCATGACGGCAGGCATGGACTGGCATCTGGCGCGGGCGCTGCTTGAGTGGCAGGTCGAGCTTGGCGCGACCGAGGCGATCGGCGACAGCCCGATCGACCGCTTCGCCTTGGCCGAGGCCGAGGTTTCGCGCGCTCACGCGCCGCCGGCGGCAAGGGCAGCAGCGCCGGCACCCACAGCGGGCCCCTCCACGGCGCCATCCGCCGCTGCCGCCGCCGGCCCCGACCCGGTGGCCGAAGCCACGCGCCTTGCCCGCGCCGCGCCCGACCTGCCGGCGCTGGCCGCGGCGCTGGCCGGCTTTGCCCATTGCGAATTGCGCAAGGGTGCGCGCAGCTGCGTCTTTGCCGATGGCAACCCGAAGGCGCGGGTGATGATCATCGGCGAGGCGCCGGGCAGCGAGGAAGACCGCCGCGGCCTGCCCTTTGTCGGCCCCGCCGGGCAATTGCTTGACCAGATGCTCGCCGAGATCGGCCTGCGGCGCAACAGCCCCGACCCGGCAACGGCGCTCTACATCACCAACCCGGTGCCCTGGCGCCCGCCCAGCAACCGCGACCCCAGCGCCGAGGAGCTGGCCATGCTGCGCCCCTTTCTGGAGCGCCATATCGAGCTTGCCTCGCCCGATATCCTGTTGCTGATG
Source organism: Pararhodobacter sp. (assembly GCA_020832665.1). Classification (GTDB taxonomy): domain Bacteria; phylum Pseudomonadota; class Alphaproteobacteria; order Rhodobacterales; family Rhodobacteraceae; genus Pararhodobacter. Next base: position 13,417 of record JAFIEG010000014.1, read on the forward strand.
GGCAATACCGCCTGCCAGACAGTGCTGGGCCGGCGCGGCATCATGCGCCTGCGCGGCCAGTGGCAAGAGGTCGCGGGCCGCCCGGTGCTGCCCACGCTGCACCCGGCCAATCTGCTGCGCACGCCCGAAAACCGCCGCCTTGTCTGGGCCGATCTTCTGTCGCTCAAGGCCAGATTGCGAGAATTGCCATGAATATTTCCTTGCCCCGCCGCATCGATGAAAGCCTGCCTTTCGTACCGGTGCGCTTTGCCGTGCTCACCGTTTCCGACACCCGCAGCGCCGCCGATGACCGCTCGGGCGACACGCTGTGCGAGCGTGTCAGGGCCGCCGGGCATGAACTGGCCGCGCGCACGATCCTGCCCGACGAGCGCGAGGCGATCGCCGCGCAGCTGCGCGAATGGGTGGCCGATGCGCGGGTGGATGCCATTCTCAGCACCGGCGGCACCGGGCTGACCGGGCGCGATGTCACCGTCGAGGCGCATCGCGATGTCTACGAAAAGGAAATCGACGCCTTCGCGGTGCTGTTCACGCTGGTATCAGTGGCGAAGATCGGCACTTCGGCGGTGCAGTCGCGCGCCTGCGCCGGGGTGGCGGGGGGCACGTTCCTGTTCGCGCTGCCGGGCAGCCCCGGCGCCTGCCGCGATGCCTGGGACGAGATCCTGGCGCCGCAGTTCGATATCCGGCACCGGCCCTGCAACTTCGTCGAGATCATGCCCCGGCTGGAAGAGCACCGCCGGCGCAAGTGAATCGCGCGCGTCAGAGGGAATCACATTGTTGCAATATATTGCATAAATCGACTCTCAAGCGGTAGCCGAGGCCACGGAACTTCCCCAAGTATATGCTATTGCGGCGCAATTTATACCGGCGCCCGATGCATCTTTTCCCTTTCCTTGGCTCGGTTCAGGCACTATAATGCAATACACACCGCGCAGGAAATACGGGGGAGCGACGCGTGAGCAAGATCATCGATTTTCAGACCGACCCGTCGAAATATCGCCACTGGCGCATCTCGCTGGATGGCGAGATTGCCCATCTCTACATGGATGTCGACGAGAAGGGCGGGCTGTTCGACGGCTACGAGCTCAAGCTCAACTCCTATGATCTCGGGGTCGATATCGAGCTGGCCGATGCCGTGCAGCGGCTGCGCTTCGAGCATCCCGCCGTCAAGGCGGTGGTGCTGCGCTCGGGCAAGGACAATGTCTTCTGCGCCGGCGCCAATATCCGCATGCTGGGCAGGGCCAGCCATGCCCACAAGGTGAATTTCTGCAAATTCACCAACGAGACCCGCAACACCTTCGAGGCTGCCGGCGCCGAGTCGGGCCAGCACTATATCTGCGCCGTGAAGGGCTCTTGCGCCGGGGGTGGCTACGAGTTGGCGCTGGCTTGTGATCACATCATCCTGACCGATGATTCCACCTCGGCCGTGGCGCTGCCCGAAGTACCGCTCCTGGCGGTGCTGCCCGGCACCGGCGGGCTGACCCGCGTTACAGACAAGCGCAAGGTGCGCCGCGATCTGGCCGATGTGTTCTGCGCCATGGAAGAGGGCGTGAAAGGCAAGCGCGCCAAGGAATGGCGGCTGGTTGACGAGGTTGTGGCGAATTCGAAATTCGACGAATCGGTGCTGGCGCGGGCGAAGGATTTCGCCACGAAATCGAAGCGCCCCGACGGTGCCGAGGGGGTGAAGCTGACCCCGCTCAAGCGCCAATTCGCCGAGGATGGCTCGATCAGCTATTCCACCATCGAGGTGGCGCTCGACCGCGCCGGGCGCAAGGCCACCATCACCATCAACGGCCCCGACGGGGATGCGCCCGCCGATATGGACGCCTTCCACGCGCAGGGCGCCGAGGCCTGGATGCTGCGCGCCGCGCGCGAGCTTGACGACGCCATCCTGCATCTGCGGCTCAACGAGACGGAACTGGGCGTGGTGGTCTTTCGCACCCAGGGCGACCCGCAAAGGGTGCTGGCGCATGAGGCACTCTTGCTGGCCAACAAGGACCACTGGCTGGCCAATGAGGTGCTGCTCTACTGGAAGCGCCTGCTCAAGCGCATCGACATGACCGCGCGCTCGCTGGTGGCGGTGGTCGAGCATGGCTCGTGCTATGCCGGCGTGCTGGCCGAAATCCTCTGGGCGGTCGATCGCAGCTACATGATGGAGGGCGAGTTCGAGGGCGACAACCGCCCGCTGGCCACGCTCACGCTGGCCGGTTCGAATTTCGGCCAGTATCCGATGGGCAACGACCTGACCCGCCTGCAAACGCGCTTTCTTGGCGAGCCCGAGGCGGTCGAGGCGCTGCAAGGTCGCATCGGCGATGCGCTGGAAGCCGACGAGGCGAAAGAGCTGGGTCTGGTCACCTTTGCCTTTGACGATATCGACTGGGAGGACGAACTGCGCATCTTCTTGGAAGAGCGCGCCAGCTTCTCGCCCGATGCGCTGACCGGGATGGAGGCCAATCTTCGCTTTCCCGGCCCCGAGACGATGGAAACCCGCATCTTCGGCCGCCTGACCGCCTGGCAGAACTGGATCTTCCAGCGCCCCAACGCGGTGGGCGAAGATGGCGCGCTGCAGCGCTACGGCAGCGGCAAGCGCGGCGAGTACAACATGCAGCGGGTGTGAACGCGCCCACACGGCGGGGCGAACCCCGCCCTACGGGCCCCGGCGCGCCGGTCCCGGCAATCTGTAGGGCGGGGTTCCACCCCGCCGCCCCAAGGAGGAAACCATGCTCGATCTCGTCAATGTCAGCTACGACACGCTGATTCCCAACAATGTCGGCCTGTCGAATGACCGGCGCGTGCTCAAGGCGCTGGAAAAATGGCACCCCGGTTACATCAACTGGTGGAGCGACCTGATTCCTGACAATTTCCAGAAATCGCTGGTCTATCTGCGCACCGCCGTGTCAGTGGACCCGAAGGGTTGGGCCAAGTTCGACTATGTGAAGATGCCCGAATACCGCTGGGGCATCCTGCTGGCGCCGGCCGTCGAGGGGCGCACGATCCCCTGCGGCGAGCATTACGGCGAGCCCGCATGGCAGGAGGTGCCGGGCGAGTACCGCGCCATGCTGCGCCGGCTGATCGTCATTCAGGGCGATACCGAGCCCGCCTCGGTCGAGCAGCAGCGCTTTCTGGGCCTGACCGCACCCTCGCTTTACGACATGCGCAACCTGTTTCAGGTCAATGTCGAGGAAGGCCGCCACCTGTGGGCGATGGTCTATCTGCTGCAGAAATATTTTGGCGCCGATGGCCGCGAAGAGGCCGATGATTTGCTACGCCGCTCCTCGGGCAGCGAGGAAGCGCCGCGCATGCTGGGCGCCTTCAATGAGGAAACGCCCGACTGGCTGTCCTTCTTCATGTTCACCTATTTCACCGACCGCGACGGCAAGATGCAGCTTGAGGCGCTGGCGCAATCGGGTTTTGATCCGCTTTCACGCACCTGCCGCTTCATGCTCACCGAAGAGGCGCATCACATGTTCGTCGGTGAAACCGGCGTCGGCCGCACAATCGAGCGCACCTGCCAGGTGATGAAGGAAAACGGCATCGATGATCCCTATGAGATCGACCGCATCCGCGCGCTGGGTGTCATCGACCTGCCGACGATTCAGAAGAAGCTGAACCTGCATTACACGCTCAGCCTCGACCTGTTCGGCCAGGAGGTCAGCACCAATGCCGCCAATGCCTTCAATTCGGGCATCAAGGGCCGCTACATGGAGCACCGGCTTGATGACGACCACAAGCTGACCGATGCCACCTATCCGGTCTGGGATCTCGATGCGAATGGCCAGCTTATCCGCCACGAAGTGCCGGCGCTGACCGCGATCAACATGCGCCTGCGCGATGATTACACCCGCGATGCCGCCGGCGGCGTGGGGCGCTGGAACAAGATCATCGAGAAGGCGGGCGTCCAGTTCGAGATGAAGCTGCCGCATGAGGCCTTCAACCGCAAGATCGGGGTCTTCGCCAACAAGCTCTTCGACCCCGATGGCAAGCTGCTTTCGGGCGCCGAGTATGATGCGGGCGTCAAGGACTGGCTGCCGACCCATGCCGATGGCGATTTCATCCAGTCGCTTATGAAACCGGTCTACGAGCCGGGCAAATTCGCCGGCTGGATCGCGCCGCCCAAGGTGGGGATCGACAACAAGCCGGGCGATTTCGAATACGTCAAGCTGTACATGGCGTAAGCGTGGTTGCGCAGGGCAGGGCGGGATAAACCCGCCCACCCCGGGGGACGTAGGGCGGGGTTCACCCCGCCGCACCTCCCCGCCCGAAACCAGGACACCCAGCCAGGGGAGGTCTTTCATGACGATAGAACGCAAGGTATTCGCGCCCGAGCAGCGGTCCGTTGCCCGGCCCGAACCGGCAACCTGCCTCGACTGCCCTGATTGCCAGGGCCTGTGCTGGAGCGCGGCCGAACTGCGCCGCGTGCCTGAATACGTGCTGCACCATGGGCGGGAGGCGCGCCCATGAATGCCCCCACCAAGAGCCCCGAGCCGATTCATGGCAAAGGCGTGGTCAAGCAGCACCTTATAGACCCCGAGATCTGCATCCGTTGCTATACCTGCGAGATGACCTGCCCGGTCGGTGCCATCGAGCATGACGACAACAATGTCGTCGTCGATGTCACGAAATGCGATTTCTGCATGGATTGCATCCCGGTCTGCCCCACGGGTTCCATCGACGAATGGCGCGTGGTGAAGGAACCCTATTCGCTCGACGAGCAGTATTCCTGGTCGGAACTGCCCGAACAGCAATCGCTCGAACAGGACGCCTCGCCTGACGAGGGGGGCGACGACCCCATCGCCGCGCTGCTGGCCGAGGCCCACAAGGGCACCGGTGGCAAGCCCAAGGCGCCCGCCAGCGCCGCCAGGCCGACGGTCAATCTCTACAATCTCGGCAAGCCCGCAACCGCCCGCGTGGCCGGAAATTTTCGCCTGACCGACGATCCCGGCCATGATGTGCGCCATATCATCCTCGATTTCGGCGCGCAGCCGATGCCGGTGCTCGAGGGTCAGTCGGTCGGCATCATCCCGCCGGGCACCGACAGCGAAGGCAAGCCGCATCTGCCGCGTCTCTACTCGGTGTCGAGCCCGCGCGACGGCGAGCGGCGCGGCTACAACAACCTGTCGCTGACCGTCAAGCGCGAGGAAAAGGGGCTGTGCTCGAACCATGTCTGCGATCTCAAGATCGGGGATGAGGTGCAGGTGACCGGGCCCTTCGGCGCCACCTTCCTGATGCCCGACGACCCCGATGCACGGCTGTTGTTGATCTGCACCGGCACCGGCTCGGCCCCGTTTCGCGCCTTCACCATGCGCAAGCAGCGCGGCGGCGCGGCGCCGGGCGAAATTGTGATGTTCTTCGGCGCCCGCACCCCGGATTCGCTGCCCTATTTCGGCCCGCTCAAGAAGGTGCCCGAGCGGGTGCTGAAGAAGCACCTGGTGTTCAGCCGCATCCCCGGCGCTGAAAAGGAATATGTCCAGGACCGGATGATGGTCGAGCAGGACATGATTGCCGACATGCTGAACGACGCGAAGACCCATATCTATATCTGCGGGCTGCGCGGCATGGAGCAGGGGGTGGAAGAGGCGTTTCGCTCGATCGCCGAATCGATCGGCCTGGCCTGGGATGCCACCCGCGACGCGATGCGCGAGGAAGGGCGTTATCACGTCGAGACTTATTGAGGGTGGCACGACGGAAGCGGCGGTTCGGGCTTGACCTTGGCCGCTGAGGCGGGCATCGCGCCCCCTGACCGCCGCACGCCCCACCCGCCCGCCCGCGCGCGCCGCTCAGGGGACGCGATGCCCGTCGGCTGCCGCGAAAGGATCGCTCCGCATGAACATCAAGACATCGCAAGCGCCCAGGCGGAAAGCCGGGCCAGAGGCCGCCCCCTTCTGCCACGAGATCCGCGTCAGTTGGGGCGATTGCGACCCGGCGCGCATTGCCTATACCGCCCGCCTGCCGGCCTTTGCGCTGGAAGCCATCGATGCCTTCTGGGAGCATCACATCGGCGGCGGTTGGTATCACATGGAGCTTGACCGTGGCTTTGGCACGCCCTTCGTGAACATGGCGTTGGATTTCCGCGCCCCGGTCACGCCGCGCCACCGGCTGCTGTGCTCGGTCTGGCCCACGCGGCTGGGGCGCAGCTCGATCACCTTTGCCGTGCAGGGCCATCAGGGCGGGGTGCTGTGCTTCGAGGGGCGTTTCACCTGCGTCTTCTCGCATGCCGGCCGGCTGGAGCCGCGCGAGCCGCCCGAGGAGATTCGCGCCCTGCTGCAGCCTTTGATCTGGCCCGACGCAGAAAAATAGTGCAGTTTTCCCGGCGCGTGGCGCAGGCTTGGCTGGACATGCTGCACTATCCTGCTTAGGCTTTTCACGGATGAGCGAGATCACGAATTTTCGCGGCGAGACGCTTTCGGAGTCTTCGGCCGATGCCGGGGGCGAGACCTTGCTGATGCGCGTGGGTGAGCGCGTACGCGCCGCGCGCGAGCGTCGCGGCCTGTCGCGGCGCGCGCTGTCCGAGAAATCGGGCGTCTCGCAGCGCTATCTGGCCCAGCTCGAGGCGGGCGACGGCAATATCTCGATCGCGCTCTTGCACCGCGTCGCGCAGGCGCTTGATCATCGCATCGAGTGGCTTCTGGGCGAGGAAGACCCGTGGCAGTCGGATGTGCTGCGCGTGGCCGAGCTGTTCCGGCTTGCCGATAGTGCCACCCGCCAGCAGGTGCTGGCGGTGCTGCAACCGGGCTCGAAGGCCGATTTGCGCGCGCGCCGGCTGTGCCTGATCGGGCTGCGCGGGGCGGGAAAATCGACGCTGGGCGCGCTTCTGGGCCAGCGCCGGGGGGTGCCCTTTGTCGAGCTGAATCGCGTGATCGAAGAGCAAAGCGGCATGCCGATCAACGAGCTGATCGCCTTTTTCGGCCAGGAGGGCTATCGCCGGCTCGAGGCTGAGGCGCTCAACCGGGTGATCGCGACGCATGAGGCGGTGGTGCTGGCGGTGGCCGGCGGCATCGTCGCCGACCCGGAAACCTTTGCACGTCTGATGCAGCATTTTCATACCATCTGGGTCAAGGCCAGCCCGCAAGAGCACATGTCGCGGGTCAAGGCGCAGGGTGATCTGCGCCCGATGGCCGGCAACCCCGAGGCCATGGGACAGTTGCAGGCGCTGCTGCGCGCGCGCGACACGCTCTATGCACAGGCCGAGGCGGTGCTGGAAACCTCGGGCAAGAGTGTCGGGCAATCGTTGGCCGAGCTTGAGGCGCTGGTCGAGGCCGAGGGCTTTCTTGGCTGAGGGCGCGCCGTTTGATCGTCTGGCGGCTTTGATTGCCTCGGTGCAGGCCGGCGGCGGGGCGGTGCCGGCGGGCGATCCGGTCGCCGAATTTCCGACCAGCCCCCAAACTAGCCCCGGCGAAGCCGCACCCGCACGCCGCGCCGTGGTGCTTGGTGAGGGCGGCGGTGCGCCAGGTTGGGCGCGGGCGCTTTCAGCCGTGGCAGAAGAAACCCTCTGGATCGTGCCCGATGCCGATGACGCAAGGCGGCTTGGCGAGATGCTGGCGCAGCATGCGGCGCGCTCCGGGCAGGCGGCGGGGTTCGCGCTGAGCGCCGATCCGGGCGCCGCGCGCGGGGCCGATAGGCTGATTGTCCCCGATTCCGGGCAGGCGCAGGCGCTGGCGGAGGTGGTCGAACCCCTGCTGGCGCCGGACGTGGTGGTGATCGCCGCCGGCGATCACGCCGCGCTGCTGGCGCTGTCAGACCGGCTGGCGCGCCCCGAGCGGCTGGTGGGCGTGCATCTGCCGCCGCCGGCCTCGGTCACCAGTATTGCCGAAATCCTGCCCGGCCCGGCCACCGCGCCCGCCGCTCTTGCCGCGGCGCTTGCGCTGGCGCGGCGCATGCAGCGCCTGCCGGTGGCGCTGCCGCCGGGGCTGGATTGCCCGTCGCTGTCGCTCATCGGCCGGCTTTGGGAAGAGGTCGACGCGCTGCTGCTTCTGGGCGCCACGCCGTGGGAGCTGGACGAGGCGCTTCAAGCCGCCGGCTGGGCGCCGCCGGGGCCCTGCCTGCGCCAGGACATCGCCGGGCTAGACCTTGCCTGCGCGTTGCGAGCGCGCCATGCGCGGCAAAGTGGTCGGGAGGTTCTGCCGGTGGCGCCGCGCATGCTGGCCGAGGGGCGGCTGGGCCAGCGTGGCGCGGTGGGCTGGTATCGTTACCCCGGCGGGGGCGGCCCGGTCATCGACCCGCTAATGGAGGATATGTGCGCCGAAGAGGCGCATTTCGCCGGGCTCGGGCGCCGCGTGGTGGGCGATGGCGAGGTGGTGGCGCGGCTGACGCTTGCGCTGATCGACGAGGCCGCCGCGCTGGCCCTGCACGCCGACCCGGCGCTGCCCGATCTGGTTGCCGTTTGCGCGCTGGGCTTTCCGCCGGCCTCGGGCGGGCCGCTTGGGCTGGCGGCGCGGCTGGGATTGCCGGCGCTGGCCGAAGCGCTTGCTGCGCTCGCCGCCAGCCGCCCCGATCCCTGGGCCGGCACGCCGGCCCGGCTGGCGTCGGCGCTGGCGCGGCGCGTTGATTGGATTTCCACTGAAACCAAATCCGTTTGATCGGTTTTTTCACTTGGCTTGCATGCCCGCCCGTGCCGTAACCGCCACACTCACCCAAAAAACGCCTCAACCCGCGAACGGATCGTCAGTATAGCCGACGCCGGTCAGAAACAGCCCCTGCGGCGGCGCTACCGGCCCGCAGGCGGTGCGCTCGCGCGCCGCCAGCGCATGGCCCACGCGCGCAGGCTCCAAGGCGCCCGCGCCCACGCGCTCCAGCGTGCCGACGATCGAGCGCACCTGATTGTGCAAAAACGAGCGTGCGCGCAGATTGAAGCGCAGCTCGGTGCCGCCCCCCTCGACGGGCAGGGTTTCGATTTCCAGCGCGTCGAGCGTCTTCACCGGCGAGGGCGCCTGGCACAGGCTGGCGCGGAAAGTGGTGAAATCATGCCTGCCGATCAGCGCGCGCGCTCCCTCGCGCATGGCATCGGCATCAAGCGCGTGGCGAAGCTGCCAGATCTGGCCGCGCGCATGCACCCAGGGCGCGCGGCGGCTGACCATGCGATAGCAATAGCGCCGCTCGATGGCCGAGAAACGGGCGTGAAACCCCTCATCCACCAGCGCGCAGGCATTCACCGCCACCGGATGCGGGCGCAGATGGTGGTTGAGGGCCATGAGCAGGCGCTCAGGCGCCCAGTCGCGGCTAAGATCGGCATGCGCCACCTGGCCGGTGGCATGCACGCCGGTATCGGTGCGCCCGGCGCCATGCACCCGCGGCGCGGCCGGGTCGAGCCGCGCCAGCGCGGCCTCGAAGGTGCCCTGCACCGAGGGCTGGCCTTCCTGAAGCTGCCAGCCCCGGAACGGGGCGCCGTCATATTCGATGCGAAAGGCGAAGCGGGGCATGGCGGGCAGTTACCCCGAAAGCCCGGGCGGGGCAATCGCGCGGAGGGGCAGGATGGGCAATATTGCCCACCCTGCGCGTGCACCGGATCACGCGCGCGCAACAATCGCGGCCAGCCCGGCGCGGTAGTCGGGGTAACGCAGCCGCAGGCCCAGCTCCGGCCCCACCCGGTGCGAGCGCAGCCGCTTGTTCTCGCTGTAGAAGGACCGCGCCATGGGGCCGAGATCGGCCTTGTTGAACGGGGTTTCGGGCGGGCAGGGCAGGCCGGTCAGCGCGGCGGCATGGGCGATCACATCCTGCGGCGGCGCGGGCTCATCGTCGCACAGGTTGAAGACGCCGGTTGCCTGCTGCTTCGCCGCCGCGGCCACGATGCGGCCCAGATCGGCGACATGAATGCGGTTGAACACCTGCCCCGGCTTGACCAGCCGGCGTGCGCGCCCCTCGCGCAGGGCCTCGATGGCCGAGCGCCCCGGCCCGTAGATGCCGGCGATGCGAAAGATCGCGCATTTGATCCCGCGTCGGGCGCAGAAATCGCGCCAGCCCTCTTCGGCGGCCAGCCGTGCGCGCCCGCGTGCGGTGGTGGGCGCGGGCGGGCTGTCCTCGTCGAGCCAGTCGCCGCCGGCATCGCCATAGACGCTGGTGGCCGAGAGAAAGCCCACCCAGCGCAGGCGCGGGGCATCGAGTGTTTCCAACGCCGGCAGCACCGGGTCGCCTGCCTCGCCCGGCGCCACCGACGAGATCAGATGCGTGGCCCGCGCCAGCGCGGCGGCCAGCGCGCCCGCCTCAAAGCCGGCTTCCCAGATCACCGGCGCGATGCCGGCGTCGCGCAGCGCCTCGGCGCGCGCTGCGCTGCGGGTGGTGCCGGCGACCTGCCAGCCTTTGGGCAGCGCAGCCACCGCGTGATTGGCGGCGTAGCCATGCCCGATGCTCAGAAGCGTTTCCATGACGGGCAATATGCCGCAGCTGTCGCGGCGGGCAAGGGGGGCGGCGTTGCACGAATGCAAGGATACCATCGCACACCGCCAAAGCCGGGCCGGGTGCGGGTTTCACTTCTTGCAAAACGCGCCGCCTTCGGCCCATTCAGAAAACGCCTGCCGCCAAGGCATGCTAGCGCAGGAGCCGACCCCGTGAGCGAAGACCACCCCTTGCGATACGCGCTGGCCAATGAGCTGCACGCCCGGCCCGCGCCGATGGTGCCGGTGCCCGGCACCGTGGCCTTTGTCGCGCTCAAGCCCATCACCGACGCCGCCGCACGCGACCGCGAGCTGGACCGCGCCCATCTGCGCGCGCTTCTTGACCGGCACGGCGCCACCCATCCCGCCCCCGATGCCACCCATCACGGCTGCAATCTGGGCCGGCACGGGCTGAAATGGGAAAACCACACTGAATTCACCAGCTACACGGTGTTCGCGCCGGGCCTGCCCGCGCGCGCCTTCGATCCGCAGGGTTTCGAGGCGCTGCCCGAGGAATGGCTGGCGCAGGCGCCGGGGCTGCGCATCAGCTCGATCCTGCTGCATGTCGATACGTTGCCGCTGAACGCCGATGGCGGCGATGACGAGGCGGCGGTCGATGCCATGCTGGCCGACTGGTTCGAGCCCGAAAGCCTGGCCGTGGCGTGGGTGCTCGACGGTGCCGCCATCGTCGCCTCGGATTTCCGCATCGACCCTGCGGGGCATGTGCGCATGGCGCTGTTCGTGCGCCCGGGCACCGGGCCACGCCGGGTGGGACGGATCGTGCAGCGGCTGTGCGAGATCGAGACCTACAAGAGCATGTCGATGCTGGGTCTGGCGCGGGCGCGGCAGGTCACCGCCGAGATGGGCGCGCTCGATCGCCAGCTCAGCGCCTTGATCGGGGGCATGGCGCAGGGGCTTCCGGCGGCGGCTGCAGGCACCGAGGGCGACCCGGCTGCGCCGCTGCCCGCGCAGAAGGCGCTCGACGGGCTGATGGCGGTCTCGGCCGAGCTGGAGCGGCTGGAAGTGTCCTCGTCGTTTCGATTTGGCGCCACGCGCGCCTATGAGGCGCTGGTGCATTCGCGCATCCAGGTGCTGCGCGAAAGCCGTTATCGCGGGCGCCAGTCGCTGGCCGAGTTCATGCAGCGCCGCTACGACCCGGCGATGCGCACCGTCAGGGCCGCCGAGGGGCGGCTGGCGACGCTGTCAGAGCGCGCCCAGCGCGCCGGGCGGCTCTTGAGCACGCAGGTTGAGGTGGCGCGCTCGGCGCAGAACCAGGCGCTGTTGCAAAGCATGGATCGCCGCTCGGACATGCAGCTGCGCCTGCAGCACACCGTCGAGGGGCTTTCGGTGGTGGCGATCAGCTATTACGCGGTGGGGTTGGCGGCGAATCTGGTCTTGCCGCTGGCCGAACCGGCGGGGCTGGGCCGCGGCGCGGTGATGGCGATGCTGACGCCGCTGGTGATCGTGCTGGTCTGGGCGATGGTGCGCCGCATCCGGCGCCGGATCGTGAAGAACCAGACCGGCGCCGGCTGAGCGGCGGGCCGGGCCTTGGCCGGGTGAGGGGGCTTTGCGCCCCCTCGGCGCGTGCGGCGCCTCACCCCCGCAGAGTATTCTAGGCAAGATGAAAGTCAGACTTTCATGTTTTCAATGCAAAGTGGAAGAAATACAGGAATCTGCCGCAAGAAATTTCACTTTTCCAATATCAGTTGATCCGCGAGATCAGCGGCGAGGGCGCGGTCGGCTGCGGTTTCGGGGCCGGTGGCGCCGGGGCGAAAGCGCAGGCGGAAACTGGCGAGGCGCTGAGCTTGCGGAGCCGGCGGGTAGCCGATGCGATCGAGCGAGGGGCCGAGCGGGCGGTTGGGATCGCCGCCCACTCGCGGCCAGATCGACAGGCCCAGCCGCGCCAGGCGGCGCCAGTCGAAGCGCGCGCCGGGATCGGCCTTGCGGGTGGGGGCCATGTCGGAATGGGCGATGACGCCGGCAGGCGGTATGGCCCAGCGGCTGAGGATGGCGGGCAGCAGTTCTTCGAGCGCCAGCATCTGCGGCGCGGCGAAGGGGCTGGCGCCGTCATTGTCGAGCTCGATTCCGATCGAGCGCGAATTGATGTCGTCCATCCCCGCCCAGCTGCCAGTGCCGGCATGCCAGGCGCGCAGTTCCTCGTCCACCAGTTGCCAGATGGTGCCGTCGGCGCCGATCAGGTAATGCGCCGAGACCTGCGCCTGCTGGTCGCACAGCCGCGCCAGCGCCGAGCCGGCATCGGGCATTTCGGTGTAATGCAGCACCACCAGTGCGGGGCGCAGCCCGCCCCGGCGCGGCCCGTAATTGGGCGAGGGGTGGCGGATCATGCGCCCGCGCCCGGCTCAGTCGCCGGCGCGCACCGCGCGCCGGATGGGTTCGGGATCCCACCAGCAGGCATAGCCGTCGCCGACCGGATCAAGGTTCTGGCGGTCGCGTTCAGGCCCGCCGGCGGCGAGGAAGGCCTCTTGCGCCGCGTTCTGGTCGGTGAATTGCAGGCAGTTGCGTTCCCACAACTGCCAGCGCAGCGGGTTGCGCCGCGGGTAGCGCTCGGTGCCGACCGGGTGGCTGGTTCTCAGCGCATAGGCCACGATATTGGGCCCCTCGGCAGCAGAGGCATCGGCCACCCGTACCAGCGGCACGGGCCCGCTTTCGCCCTGACCCGGCGCCGGGCGGGTGGCGGCGGCGGGACGGGGGCTGTCGGGGTCGTAGCGCTGCTGATCGGCGATGGCGCTATCGCGCCCGCCGGATGCGGCTGTGGCGGGCGTGCTGGCAGCCGCCGAGGCAGCCGTGCTGCTGGCCTGGGGGCGCGGAGCCATTGGCGCGGCCAGCGGTGCCCCGCCCGCGCCCTGCGCCCTTGTGTGCTCGGGCGGCACCGAATAGGGCACGCCGCTGCGGGCTGCATCTTCGCGCGTGCGCAGGTAGCGCTGGTAATCGCCGCCGCCAATGGCTGTGCCGGCCGAAACGCCGCGGCCCTGCCCCTGGGGTGCAACCCCATCGGCACAGGCCGCCAAGGCCAGAAGGGCGGCCGATGCCACCATTGAAATGCGCATGCTCAGTTCCTCGCCCCGGTTTCCTGCATTGCCTCAATGCCGCCCCTGAACCTTGCGGTCGTTGCCGCCGGCGCCTTCAGGTTACCACCATTTCGCTGGCCTGGAAACAAAGCCCGCCGCTTGCTCGAGAAGATGTGCGATGTTGAGTAGCCGCGCCTCTTCCCAGGGCTGGCCGATCAGTTGCAGCCCCAGCGGCAGGCCCTGCCGGTCGAGCCCGGCGGGCAGGGCGATGCCGGGCAGGCCGGCCATGTTGACCGGCACGGTGAAGATGTCGTTGAGATACATCTGCACCGGGTCGGCCTTTTCCATCGCGCCCAGGGCAAAGGCCGCCGAGGGGGTGGCCGGGGTGAGAATGGCATCGATACCCTGCGCAAAGGCGGTTTCGAAATCGCGCTTGATCAGTGTGCGCACCTTGCGCGCGCGGTTGTAATAGGCATCATAGAACCCCGCTGACAGCACATAGGTGCCGATCATCACGCGCCGCTGCACCTCGGCGCCGAAGCCCTCGGCGCGGGTCTTTTCATACATCTCGGTGATGCCCTCGCCCGGTGCCAGGCTGGCGCGGTGGCCATAGCGCACCCCGTCATAGCGCGCCAGGTTCGACGAGGCCTCAGCCGGGGCGATGACATAATAGGCGGGCAGGGCGTATTGCGTGTGCGGCAGGCTGATATCGACGATATCGGCGCCCGCATCGCGCAGCATGTCGGCGCCGTCGGACCACAGCTTCTCAATCTCGCCCGGCATGCCCTCCATGCGGTATTCGCGCGGAATGCCGATCTTGCGGCCCTTGATGCTGTCGCCCAGCGCGGCCTCGAAATCGGGCACCGGCAGATCGGCCGAGGTGGAATCCTTGCCGTCATGCCCGGCCATGGCGCCCAGCATGATGGCCGCATCGCGCACATTGCGGGTCATCGGGCCGGCCTGATCGAGCGACGAGGCAAAGGCCACGGTTCCCCAGCGCGAGCAGCGCCCATAGGTGGGTTTCAGCCCCACCGTGCCGGTAAAGGCCGCGGGCTGGCGGATGGAGCCGCCGGTATCGGTGCCGGTGGCGCCCAGGCACAGCCTTGCCGCCACCGCCGCCGCCGAGCCGCCCGACGAGCCGCCGGGGGTAAGCGCGCGCTCATCGGCCTTCCAGGGGTTCACCGCCGGGCCGTAGCATGAGGTCTCATTGGACGAGCCCATGGCGAATTCGTCCATGTTCAGCTTGCCCAGCATCACCGCGCCGGCATCGCGCAACTGCGCGCTGACGGTCGATTCATAGGGCGGGAGAAAGCCGCCCAGAATGCGGCTGGCCGCCTGGCTGGGCACGCCCTCGGTGCAAAACAGATCCTTGATGCCCACCGGGATGCCGCACATCGCCGGCGCCTCGCCCGCGCTCAGGCGCGCATCGGCGGCGCGCGCGCGCTCGATCGCGATCTCGGGCGTCATGTGCACAAAGGCGTTGAGCGCGCCCGCGCCCTCGATTTCCTTCAGGCAGGCCTCGGTCAGATCGACCGACGTGGTTTCGCCGTTGCGCAGCGCCTCGCGCGCCTGGGCGATGGTCATCTCGTTCAGCACGCTCATTCCACCACCTTCGGCACGGCAAAGAAGCCCTCGCGGGCATCGGGGGCGTTCATCAGCACTTTGTCCTGGATGCCCCCGTCATTGACGACATCTTCGCGGCGCTTGAGCCGCATCGGCGTGACCGAGGTCATCGGCTCGACCCCCTCGACATCGACCTCGTTCAACTGCTCCATGAAATTCAGGATATCGGTCAGTTCGCCGGCCAGTTGCGGCAGGTTTTCCTCGGGCACGCGGATGCGGGCGAGCTTGGCCACCCGGCGCGCGGTTTCGATATCGATTGCGGACATGGGACTTCCCTTCGCGGGTGTGATCGTCGGTTCGCGCAGGGTTTATCCGCGCCGCAAGCACGGTGCAAGCGCCGGGCACGGCCTGCGCGCCCGGCGCCGCCCTTCAGGGCGACTTCGCCTGCAGGATCATCAATTCCACCCGCCGCAATGCCAGAAGCACCCGGTTGGCCTGCATCTGGGGCACCAGCGCCATTTTCAGCTGCGTTGCCAGAATGGCGAGCGTGGCGGCGCTGAGGCCCCATTTGAGTGCCGCCAGTTGCTCGGTCGCGGTGTAAAAATGCCACCCGGCCCAGACGGCGGCCAGAAACATCACCGTCTGCACGCACAGCAGCACCCAACCTACCCAGCCCTGCTTGCCGCGCAACGTGCTGAAGGCAAGTTGGTAGAAGCCGGGTTCCTCCAGCCCCTCCATCAAGGCGCGGTCTTCCTCGCGCAGCGCATCGGCGATCATGCGGTCAAGTTGATCCATCGCTTTCTCCTTCCAGATGGTCCCGCAGTTTCCGGCGGGCATGTAAAAGCCGGGATTTCACGGTGCCCGGCGGGATATCGAGCGCCACGGCCACCTCGGCCACGCTCATTTCCTCCAGATAGAAAAGCGCCAGCGTGGCGCGGTGGGCGGCGGGCAGGGTGGCCAGCGCCGCGGCCAGATCAGGCGGGTCGGGGCGGGTTTCCTCGGCCTGATGGCGCAAATTCTCGGCATGGCCGGCCTCGGCGCGCCGGTGGCGCTGGCGCCGCGCCACGTCGCGCGCGGCAAAGCGGGTGACGATGCGCAGCGCCCAGGGCAGAAAGGCGCTGTCGTCGCGCAGCCCGGAAAGGCCGCGGGCGATGGCTGCCCAGGCTTCCTGCACGATGTCGCGCGCGGTGTCGGCATCATCGCTCAGCCGGCGGGCATGGTTGCGCAGCCGCGCGTCGAACAGCCGCACCAGCGCCGAGAAATCGCGCGCCCGCCCCGATCGGGCGCCGGCGACAAGATAGGCGGCGAGCGCGCGCTGTTTCTGCGCCCTGTCCGCGGGGAGCATGCCGGTGTCTTTCACTTTCCGCCCGACATTCGGGGCACGCCGCCGCCGAAAGGCGCCGCCTCGCCTTCGAGAATGGCCTTCAGGTTGCGCCCCTCTTCGGCCATGTGCTGCTCGACAGCGGCGAAGTCGCGCCGGTTCAGGCGCTCGCCAAGCGGGCCGGCGCGCAGGTGAATCTCTGCCTCGAAGACGAAGCCCGCCCCATCCGGGCGGAAGGCAAAGCTCATTCGCGGCAGGAAGGTGCGCATCAGCCGGCCGGTGGGGGCGAAGGCGTAGAAGTGGTTTGGCACCACCTCGGTGAAGCGCACTTCCTTTTCCAGCACCTTGCCGCCGATGCGTTCGCGAAACCAGCAGACATTGCCGGGCGCAATCCCGCGCCCCTTGCGCCACTCGAACCCCATATGGTCGGGGTGCCAGCGTGCATAATTCTCTTCCATCGCCTCGAAGAAGGAAAAACCGCGCTCGGGCGGGGCGGCGATGTGAATCCGGTCCTCGAAGACGAGACTGAAGAAACCTGTCCTGCGTAGCATGATCGCCTCCTCAAGCCGGGCATGCATTGCGCCGCTACCGGCCTTTCCGTTCAACCCTTGTTTTGCTTAAGGTGCGGCAAATGCGCCTGGCGGTTCATCATGGCGGCAAAGAAATTTGCTGCCCTTCACCTGCGCGCCCGATTGTTGCATACCCGCCCGGCCAACATCGAGGGACCATCATGCACGATATCCGCGCGATTCGCGACAATCCGCAAGCCTTTGACGCCGCGCTGGCCCGGCGCGGGCTGGCGCCGCAGGCCGGTGATCTGCTGGCGCTCGACGAATCGCGCCGCGCGCGCATCACCGGGGCCGAGACCGCCCAGGCTGAACAAAACCGCGCATCTAAGGAAGTCGGCGCGGCGAAGGCGCGCGGCGATGAGGCAGAATTCGAGCGTCTGCGCGCGCTGGTGGCTGAGAAGAAGGCCGATATCGCCCGCCTGCGCGCCGAGGCCGACGAGGCCGATGGCCAGTTGCAGGCGATGCTGGCGGAAATTCCCAACCTGCCGCTTGACGAGGTGCCCGATGGCGCCGACGAAAACGACAATGTCGAGATCCGAAGCTGGGGCAGCAAGCGCGAATTCGCCTTCGCCCCGCGTGAGCATTTCGACATCCCCGCCGTGCAGCCGGGGCTGGACCTGAAGCTGGCGGCAAAGCTCTCGGGCTCGCGCTTCATGGTGCTCAGGGGTGCTGTGGCGCGGCTGCAGCGGGCGCTGGCGCAGTTCATGCTGGATTTGCACACCGGCGAGCATGATCTGGCCGAAATCTGGGCGCCGGTGCTGGTGCGCGACGAGGCCATGTTCGGCACCGCGCAACTGCCCAAATTCGGCGAGGACAGCTATCAGACCACCAATGGCTGGTGGCTGATTCCCACCTCGGAAGTGCCGCTCACCAATCTTGCCGCCGGCGAGATCATCGATGCCGCCGCCCTGCCCATCCGCATGACCGCGCATTCGCAATGCTTTCGCTCCGAGGCCGGCTCGGCGGGCAAGGACACCACCGGCATCCTTCGCCAGCACCAGTTCGAGAAGGTGGAAATGGTGACGCTGTGCACGCCCGGGGCGGCGCTGGCCGAACATGAGCGCATGACCGGCTGTGCCGAGGCGGTGCTGCAACGGCTGGGCCTGCCCTATCGCGTGGTGGTGCTGTGCACCGGCGATATGGGCTTTGCCGCGCAAAAGACCCATGACATCGAAGTCTGGCTGCCGGGGCAGGGGAAATACCGCGAGATCAGCTCGGTTTCGACCTGCGGCAGCTTCCAGGCGCGGCGCATGAATGCGCGCTTCCGTCCCGAAGGGGGGGGCAAGCCCGAATTCCTGGCCACGCTCAACGGCTCGGGGCTGGCGGTGGGGCGCACGCTGATTGCGGTGCTGGAAAACGGGCAGGAAGAGGATGGCTCGGTCACCCTGCCAGAGGTTCTGGCTCCGTGGCTGAATGGTGCGCGGCGCATCACGCCGCAAGGCCGGCTCGCCTGACCCCACCCGCCCCCGGCCATACGCCTGCGCATGGCCGGGGGCGGGTGGGGTCGGGGCACCTGTGGTGGAAGGGGCAGAACATGACGCGAACATGCGGCTTGGAACCGCGCCCGGCATGGGGTAGGTTGCACCCGGCGCAGACAGGATGATCTCGCATGACGGACGCCGCGAAAACGGGGCAGGGGCTGGCGCAGCGGGCCATGGCGGGGGCCGTGGCCAGCGCCCCCGGCCATGGGCGCGCGCCCTATATGGACGGGCTGAACCCGCCCCAGCGCGAGGCGGTCGAGGCGCTGGAAGGCCCGGTGCTGATGCTCGCCGGCGCCGGCACCGGCAAGACCCGCGCCCTGACCGCGCGCATCGCGCATCTCATCGCCACCGGTACGGCGCGGCCCAACGAGATCATCGCCGTTACCTTCACCAACAAGGCCGCGCGCGAGATGAAGGGGCGCATCGGCGCGCTTCTGGGCGAGGCGGTCGAGGGCATGCCCTGGCTGGGCACCTTTCACGCCATCGGGGTGAAGTTCCTGCGCCGCCATGCCGAGCTGGTGGGGCTGAAACCCGGCTTCACCATCCTCGACAGCGACGACCAGCTGCGCCTGATCAAGCAGGTGCTTTCCGCCTTCAACCTTGACGACAAGCGCTGGCCGCCGCGCGCCATGGCCGGGCTGATCGATCGCTGGAAGAACCGCGCCTGGCGCCCCGAATCGGTGCCTTCGGGCGAGGCGCATGCCTTTGACAACCGCGGCACCGAGATCTACGCCGCCTATCAGGAGCGGCTGAAGACGCTCAATGCCTGCGATTTCGGCGACCTGCTGTTGCATCCGGTGACGATCCTGCAGGCCAACCCCGATCTGCTGGCGCAATATCACCGCTGGCTGCGCTTCATCCTGGTGGACGAGTATCAGGACACCAATGTCGCGCAATATCTGTTCCTGCGGCTGCTGGCGCAGGGGCATGGCAATATCTGCTGCGTGGGCGATGACGACCAGTCGATCTATGGCTGGCGCGGCGCCGAGGTCGGCAACATCCTGCGGTTCGAGCGCGATTTTCCCGGCGCGCGGGTGATCAGGCTGGAACAGAACTACCGCTCCACGCCACATATTCTGGCCGCCGCCGGGGGGGTGATTGCGGCCAATGAGGGCCGGCTGGGCAAGACGCTGTGGACAGAAATGCCCGAGGGCGAGAAGGTGCGCCTGATCGGCCATTGGGATGGCGAGGAAGAGGCGCGCTGGATCGGCGACGAGATTGAGGCGCTGGAGCGCGGCACGCGCGACATGGCGCCATTCTCGCGCGACCGGATCGCGATTCTGGTGCGCGCGGGCCACCAGATGCGCGCCTTCGAAGACCGTTTCCTCAGCATCGGCCTGCCCTATCGCGTCATCGGCGGGCCGCGTTTTTACGAGCGCCAGGAAATTCGCGATGCCATGGCCTATTTCCGCCTCGCGGTCAGCCCGATCGACGATCTGGCGTTCGAGCGGGTGGTGAACCTGCCGCGCCGGGGCATCGGCGACAAGGCGCTGCAGACCGTGCAGCGCGCTTCGCGCGAGGTCGGTGTGTCACTGATGCAGGGTGCGGCGCTGGCGCTGCGCGACGGGCTGATGAAGGGGCGCGCCGCCGGCGGGCTGCGCGGCTTCATCGAGGATGTGGCGCGCTGGCATGATGCGGTGCGCGCGGGCGAGAACCATATCGAACTGGCCGGGCGCATGCTCGACGAATCGGGCTATACTGCCATGTGGCAGGCCGAGCGCACCCCCGAGGCCGAGGGCAGGCTGGAAAACCTGAAGGAGCTGCTCAAGGCGCTGGAGGAATTCGACAATCTTCAGGGTTTTCTCGAACATGTCGCGCTGATCATGGACAATGAGGGCGACGAGGCCGAGGAAAAGGTTACGCTGATGACGCTGCACGCGGCCAAGGGGCTGGAATTTCCGGTCGTGTTCCTGCCCGGCTGGGAGGACGGGCTTTTCCCCAGCCAGCGCAGCATGGACGAGAACGACCAGAAGGGGTTGGAGGAAGAGCGCCGCCTGGCCTATGTCGGCATCACCCGCGCCGAGCTGGTATGCACCATCTCCTTTGCCGCCAACCGGCGCGTGTTCGGGCAGTGGCAAAGCCAGCTGCCCTCGCGCTTCATCGATGAATTGCCGCAAGAGCATGTCGAGGTGCTCACCCCGCCGGGGCTCTATGGCGGCGGCTTCGGTGCGGCGGCACCGGGCGGGGGTATGCGCCGGGGCGGCATGCGCCGCCAGCATGTCGGCGACGAGGTGATCGACGATGGGGGCGCCTCGGCGCAGGAGGAAGGGCTCGACACCCGCGCCGCGCGCGCCGATGTCTATGCCTCGCCCGGTTGGCGGCGGCTGCAGGCGCGCAGCCGACAGATTGCCGGGGCGGGCGGGCATGGCGCGGTGCCGGCTGTGGCGAGTGCCGAGGATTCGGTGTTCCAGCCTGGCGAGCGGGTCTGGCATCAGCGTTTCGGCCTGGGCACGGTGCATGGCGTGGATGGCGACAAGCTCGCCATTGCCTTCGACCGTGCGGGCGAAAGACACATCGTCGCGCGGTTCGTGAAATCGGCCGAGGGGATCGACGACGTGCCGTTCTGAACCGGTTTCGGCGTGGGCGGGTCTACCCGCGCACCGATCTTGTGTCCGACGATTCCTAGCTTTGGAAACAAGAAACGCGGCTGCCCAGGGAGGAGGAGGGGCAGCCGCGCTCTTTTGTTCAGCGACCCAGGGAGGAGGAGGGGCCACTGCACCATCGGAACCACGCCATTGGGAGGAGGAGCGCGTGGTTCCTGCACGATCGGCCCAGGGAGGAGGAGGGGCCTTTCGTTTCGTGTCGGCCGGGGCCAGTTGGGGCCCGGGCCGGAATTCCTGCCGCTCAGTCGAGCGGGTGTTGTCCGTTGGCGGCTTCCTGCGCCAACCGGCTGATCATGCCGCGCGAGATGCCCAGATCGGACAGCTCGCGGCTGCTCAGCGCGCTCAACTCGGCATAGGTGCGCCGGTAGATGCGCCGGCGTTGCCAGGCTGCGCGAAGCGTGCCTACAAGACCCGACAGTGTGCCCGCCGCGCGGACATCGTGATGGGTCATTTCGACTGCCTGTGCCATTGTCGCCATCTTGCCTTGCGTTGTTCGCGGGCCCCTTTCTGTCCGTCTGCCGGAGCCCTGCCTGTCTTGTTGCAGCCAAGATGGCGCTTATGCTGCGGCTGCACAATCCCCCCTTTGAGCAATGCTGCCATGCAGCAAAGTCATGGCGACGTTGCGTAAACTTTTGCCTGAAATCAGCCCCTTCGATGAAATCCTGATCAACTTGTTAGCGTTGACGTAGGGGCACCCTAGGGGTGGGGCGCCGGTTCAGGACGGGCCGCGGCAAGCCTGCGACTTGCCTGATGGGCCATTTGCGCACAGTTAAGGGCCACGATCAGAAGCGACGGGGCAGTCCGCGCCGCAACCCAGCCATGAAGAGGTCCGACGATGCAGGTTTCCGACACGCCCGGCCGCGAAGAGATCATGCGCGCCCTGCGAAATGTATCGCTGCCGGGGGGCGGCGATCTGGTCGAGCGCGACCTGGTGCGCGCGCTGGCCATCGAGGGCGGCAATGTGCGCTTCGTGATCGAGGCCGAAACCCCCGAGGCCGCGCGCGCGCTCGAACCCGTGCGCGAGCGCGCCGAGGCCGCGGTCAGGGCCCTGCCTGGCGTGGCGCGCGTATCAGTCGCGCTGACCGCGCATGCCCCGGCGGCCAAGACCCGCGCCGCGCCGCAATCGGGCGAGCCGCCGGCGCTCAAGATCGGCCGCCACCCCACGGCGGGGCCCAGTTCCGTGCCGGGGGTGAAGCGGATCTTCGCCATTGGCTCGGGCAAGGGGGGGGTGGGCAAATCCACCGTCGCCGCCAATCTGGCGGTGGCGCTGGCGCGCGAGGGCTGGCGCGTGGGCCTCTTGGATGCCGATATCTACGGCCCCAGCCAGCCGCGCATGATGGGGGTGAGCGAGCGCCCCTCCTCGCCCGATGGCAAGATCATCATCCCGCCGGTGGCGCATGGCGTGACCATGATCTCGATCGGCCTGTTGCTGCGAGAAGAGGACGAAGCGGTGATCTGGCGCGGCCCGATGCTGATGGGCGCGCTGCAACAGCTCATGACCCAGGTGCAATGGGGCGAGCTTGACGCGCTCCTGGTCGACATGCCGCCGGGCACGGGCGATATCCAGCTGACCCTGTGCCAGCGCTTCGAGCTAGAAGGGGCGATCGTCGTCTGCACCCCGCAGGATGTGGCGCTTCTGGATGCGCGCAAGGCGCTCAAGGCGTTTCAGACGCTGAAGACCCCGGTGCTGGGGTTGGTCGAGAACATGTCCACCTTCATCTGCCCCAAATGCGGCCATGAAGAGCATATCTTCGGCGATGGCGGCGTGCGGCGCGAGGCCGAAAGGCTGGGCCTGCCGTTTCTGGGCGAGTTGCCGCTGTCGGTCGAGGTGCGCCTTGCCGGCGATGGCGGCGTGCCGGTGGCGGCGACCGACAGCCCGGTGGCCGATGCCTATCGCCGCATGGCGCGGCGGCTGATCGAGCGCTGCAGCTGATTCCGGATCCGTTTGATCGATTCCGGCCCATCGGCCTGTATGCCCGACCGTGCCGGCGAAGCGATCAACCGAATCCGGAATGGGGCAGCTTGCGGTCTTCCCGCCGGGAATTCATGGTATCGCCGCCCTGCGCGCCGCTTTTTCGGGAATTCATGGCACGGGCGGTGAACTTCAGGCAGCCCCGGCGTGCTGGCTGGCGGCCCGTTCCTGCGCCTAACGGCACCGCTCAGGCCCGATTTGCGCTGACTCCCCGCCGATTCTTCACCATGCTTGAATGAATCGTTCTTAGTCGGTGCCTTTAGGGTGATGCTGATGGGGTGCGGGCCTGGTGTGATTCTCTGCCGTTTAGCCACCAATTGGTGCTGGACTGTTGTTTCGCCGCCACAGGGAACGAATATGAACGGGAATTCATGGCCCTTTTCCTGGTCACGCATCTTGCGCTGATATCGTCGCGTTTTTGAAATGTTCTCACCACATATGGTGAGATTGCGTAGATAGACTCAATTGCTGGGGTGCTTTCTGTCACTCGGTCGTGAAGAATCGTTGAATCGGGGCAAATAAAACAGTTGCTTCCCATGAAATCCCATGGCATTCCTTTTCCCACGGCAGAGCGGTCAACGAAAAACGAAACGAGGCAGTTTCATACAGGCACCCCGCTACTCCGAAAGAAGAGATCCGGCGCGCAAGCGAGCAGACATCCCCCCAGGTGGCATGCGCAGTCGGGCACCCAGCGATGGGAACAGAGGGCGGCGGTTCGGACAGTGGCAGCAGTCCGGCCGCCGTTTTCTTTTGGCCGGCCTCGCCGGCGACAAGGGAAAGGGCGCAGGCAAGTGGTGCGCAGATTTCGCGGCGAAGGCCACCAGAAGGTGGACGCCAAGGGCAGGGTGTCGATCCCGGCCCTTTTTCGCCGTGTCATCGAAAAGGGCGACCCCGAATGGAGCGATGGCAAGCGCGCCAATCTGGTGATCGTCTATGGTCCCGCCGCGCAGAAGCGTTTCGACTGTTTCACCATCGACGCGATCGAGCGCATCGACCGGCGCATCGACCGCATGAAGAAAGGCTCGCCCGAGCGCAAGCTGCTTGAGCGCATCTATCACGGCCACGCCCTGCCCACGCAGCTTGATGATGACGGGCGCATTCTGCTGCCGCAGAAACTGCGCGAAAAGCTGGGGCTGGAAGGCGGCGCCTTCTTCATAGCCGCGGGCGACCATTTCGAGATATGGAAGCCCGAAACCTACGAGGCCGAGGAACTGGCCAAGGCCGACGAATACCTGGCCGAACAGGACCCGGATTTCGACCCCAACACTCTTTTGCCCGACCTGCCCGATGATGAATGACGGGAACCGCCATGCCCCGGCCCCGAGCTGACGCGCCGCATGTTCCGGTTCTGCTTGCCCCGCTGCTGGATGCGTTGGCGCCGCTGCGCGGGGTCTGGCTGGATGGCACGCTGGGCGCAGGCGGCTATGCGCGCAGGATGCTCGATGCCGGCGCCGAGCGTGTAATCGGGCTGGACCGCGACCCGCTGGCGCTTGAGATGGCGCAAGAATGGGGCGCGGCTTATGGCGAGCGGCTGCAGCTGATCGAGGGCAATTTCGCAAATCTGGACGTTCTGGCGGGCGAGGCGCTTGACGGCGTGGTGCTCGATCTGGGCGTCTCGTCGATGCAGCTCGACAGGCCCGAGCGCGGCTTTTCCTTCATGCGCGATGGCCCGCTCGACATGCGCATGAGCCAGCAGGGGCAAAGCGCCGCCGATCTGGTCAACACCGCGCCCGAGGCGCTGTTGGCCGATATCCTTTATCATTTCGGCGAGGAGCGCGCCTCGCGACGCATCGCGCGGGCGATTGTGCGCGCGCGAACCGAGGCGCCGATCACCCGCACGCTGCAACTGGCCGAGATCGTCGCCGCCTGCCTGCCGCGCCCGGCGCCAGGGCAAAGCCACCCGGCCACGCGCAGCTTTCAGGCGCTGCGCATTGCGGTCAATGCCGAGTTCGACGCGCTGG
This sequence comes from Pararhodobacter sp., assembly GCA_020832665.1. Classification (GTDB taxonomy): domain Bacteria; phylum Pseudomonadota; class Alphaproteobacteria; order Rhodobacterales; family Rhodobacteraceae; genus Pararhodobacter. Next base: position 38,280 of record JAFIEG010000014.1, read on the forward strand.
TTGACGGGCTGGAAGCGGCCGAGCGCGCACTCAGGCCCGGCGGCGTGCTGGCGGTGGTGAGCTTTCACTCGCTCGAGGACCGCATCGTCAAGCGCTTCATGCAGTTGCGCACCGGCCGCGCCGGCGGCGGCAGCCGCCACGCGCCGCCGCAGCCCGAAGCGGCGCCGCGTTTCACCCTGGCCGGGCGCGCCATCGCCCCCGATACGGCCGAGATGCAGGCCAATCCGCGCGCGCGCTCGGCGCGGCTGCGCATCGCCAGGCGCACCGAGGCGCCCGCCGGGCCGGTCGATCGCAGCGCGCTGGGCCTGCCGGTGCTGCCGGCGGCGGGCAGGGGGTGAGGAGAGAAAGCCAATGCGTTCATTTCTCTACATCTTGACCGCGCTGGGGGTGATGGCGCTGGCAGTGTGGGCCTATCACGAGAACCACCGCACCCAGCAGGCGCAGGCCGAGCTTCACGCCATCGAGCGCGAGATCCGCGCCCTGCGCGAGGCGCTCTCGGTGCAGCGCGCCGAATGGGCCTATCTCAACCGCCCCGAGCGGCTGCGCCAACTTGCCGAGATGAATTTCGACGTGCTTGGGCTGGTTCCGCTTTCCTCCGGCCAGTTCGGCCGGATCGAGGAGATCGCCTATCCGCTGCCCGGGCACGATGACGCCCCCGATCCTGGCCTCGGCCACGAGTTGGGCAGGGTGATCGAGACACTGGGGCGCATCGAGCACACCGCCGCCAGCCCCGAAACCACAACCATGCCGCAAGAGCCATGATCCGCATTCCCCTGCGCCCGCTCGCCCGTGTTCTGGATGCTCGCGCCAGGGGCCGCGACCCGGCGCCCATCGAGCGCGAGAATTTGCGCTTGCGCCACGAGCAGATGCGCGACCGCACCCGCCGCCAGGCCGAATGGCGGCTTCTGTTTCTGGCGGCGCTCTTTTTCATGGGATTCGCGCTGATCGGGGCGCGCATGGGGCTGCTTGCCGCCAGCCCGCCGTTGGAGGCCCGGCCCTGGCAGGGCGAGAACATCGCCGCCGACCGCGCCGAGATCCACGACCGCGCCGGGCGCATCCTGGCCACCAATCTGGTGACAAATTCGCTTTATGCAGAGATGCGCCACATGGTCGATGGCGCGCGCGCCGCGCGCGAGCTGGCGCATATCTTCCCCGAGATCGACGGCGAATCGCTGGCCCGGCGTCTGACCGACCCCGAGCGCAGTTTCGTGTGGATTCGCGCGCATCTGTCGCCCGAGCAGGTGCAGGCGGTGCACGATATCGGCGAGCCGGGCCTGCTTTTCGGCCCGCGCGAGATGCGGCTTTACCCCAATGGCCGGCTGGCCGCGCATGTGCTGGGCGGAGCCGGCTTCGGCACCCAGGGCGTGACGGCAGCCGAAATCATCGGCACCGCCGGTATCGAGCACCGGCTCGACGAGCGCCTGCGCGACCCGGCGCGCGCCGATGAACCGCTGGCGCTTTCGCTCGATCTGCCGGTGCAGGCGGCCACCGAAGAGGTGCTGGCCGGCGGCATGGCGATGCTCAGCGCCCGCGCCGCGGCAGCGGTGGTGATGGACGCGCAGACAGGCGAGATCGTGGCCATGGCCTCGTTGCCCGATTTCGACCCCAACCGCCGCCCGCCACCGCCCACCGAGGGCAGCCCCACCGACAGCCCGCTTTTCAATCACGCCGTGCAGGGGGTTTATGAGCTGGGCTCGGTGATGAAGGCCTTTCCCGTGGCGCAGGCGTTGGAAATGGGGCTGGTAAACCCCGAGACCATGCTCGATACCCGCGGCCCGCTGCGTGTGGGCCGCTTTTCGATTACCGATTTCCGTCCGCGCGGGGCCAGCCAGAGCGTGCGCGACGTGTTCATCTATTCCTCGAATATCGGCACCGCGCGGCTGGCGCAGATGATCGGCGCCGAGGCGCAGCGCGAGTTTCTCGAGCGTTTCGGCCTGCTCGAGCCCAGTCCGGTGGAACTGGCCGAGGCCGCGCGCGCGCGCCCGCTCTTTCCCAGCCGCTGGCGCGAGCTGGAGACGATGACCATTTCTTATGGCCATGGGCTTTCCACCAGCCCGGTAACGCTGGCCGCGGCTTATGCGGCGCTGGTCAATGGTGGTACGCGGGTCGAGCCCAGCTTGCTGCGCCGGCCCCAGGCCGCGCCCGGCGAGCGGCTGATTTCCGAGGAAACCTCGGCGGTCATGCGATCGCTGATGCGCGCGGTTGTTGCCTCGGGCACGGCGTCGATGGCAGAGGTTGCGGGCATCGGCCCCGGCGGCAAGACCGGCACCGCCGACAAGCCCAACCCGCAGGGCGGTTATTACAGCGGGCGGGTGATCGCCACCTTTGCCGGTGCCTTTCCGATGAATGACCCGCGCTATGTGGTTGTCGTCATGCTCGACGAGCCGGTCGATACCACCGGCACCGAGCCGCGGCGCACCGCCGGCTGGACCGCCGTTCCGGTGGCGGGCGAGATCATCCGGCGCATTGCGCCGCTCTTGGGTGTGCGCCCGCAGGACACGGCAGAGATTGAAGCGGCCCTCGGGCTGCGCTAAAGCCTCGACCGGGCGCGGCTGGTGCTCCCCGATCGCCGCGCCGGGCGCGCGGGCAAAGGAAGAGGCGCCATGGCGCAGAAGAAAACCCTGGCCGATCTGGGCCTGACCCCGCGCCGCGGCGATGCGCGCGCCACGGTCACCGATATCGTGCTCGACAGCCGGGCGGTCACGCCCGGGGCGCTGTTCGCCGGCCTGCCGGGCACGCGCTGGCACGGGTCCGGTTTCATCTCGTATGCGCTGCGCATGCGCGCCGGCGCCGTGCTCACCGACCGCGAGGGCGCCGCCATCGCCGCCGAGGCGCTGGCCGAGTGGCCCGATGTGCCGCTTGTGGTGGCCGAGGATGCGCGCGCCGCGCTGGCCATGGCCGCTGCGCTGTGGTTCGGCGCGCAGCCCGGCTGCATGGTGGCGGTGACCGGCACCAATGGCAAGACTTCGGTGGCCAGCTTCGCGCGCCAGATCTGGTCGGCGCTGGGCGAGGCTGCAATCAATATCGGCACCACCGGCATCGAGGGCGCCTGGGAGGCGCCGCTTGCCCATACCACCCCCGATGCGGTGACTTTGCACCGCATCCTCGCGCAGGCCGCTGCCGAGGGCATCACCCATGCCGCGATGGAGGCATCCTCGCACGGGCTGGAACAGCGCCGGCTCGACGGGGTGCGGCTGCATGCGGCGGGTTTTTCCAATCTCAGCCAGGATCATCTCGATTATCACCCCGACATGGAGACCTATTTCCAGGCCAAATGCGGGCTTTTCACCCGGCTTCTGCCCGACGAGGCGCCGGCGGTGATCAATACCGACGATTCCTGGGGCCGGCGGCTGGTGGGCAGGCTCGAAGGCCGCGAGGTCATGCGCGTGGGCAGTGACGAGGGCTGCGATCTGCGCATCCTTGCCCAGCGCTTCGAGCCGCAGGGCCAGCATCTGCGTTTCACCGGCCCCGGCGGTGCCGTGCATCAGGTGCATCTGCCGCTTGTCGGCGGGTTTCAGGCGGCCAATGCGCTGCTGGCGCTGGGGCTGGTGCTGGCTACCGGCGCCGATGAAGAACAGGCGGTGGCGGCGCTGTCGCGGCTCAAGGGCGTGCGCGGGCGCATGCAGCTTGCCGCCACCCGCGCCAATGGCGCGCCGGTATTTGTCGATTACGCGCACACGCCGGCGGCGCTGGAAACCGCGCTGCAGGCGCTGCGCCCGCATGTCATGGGCCGGCTGATCGTGGCCTTTGGCGCCGGCGGCGACCGCGACAGGGGCAAGCGCCCGCTGATGGGGCGTGCGGCGGTGGAAAACGCTGATGTTGTATTTGTGACAGACGACAACCCCAGATCCGAGGATCCTTCGGGTATTCGTGCAGAAATATTGAAAGCCTGCCCCGAGGCCAACGAGGTGGGCGACCGCGCCGAAGCGATCTTGCGCGCGGTTGATGCGCTGTTGCCGGGCGATGCGCTGCTGGTTGCCGGCAAGGGCCATGAGCAGGGCCAGATCGTGGGCAACACCGTTTATCCCTTCGACGATGTCGAACAGGCCAGCGTCGCGGTCGAGGCGCTGGACCGGAGGCGCAGATGAACCCGCTCTGGACATCTGACGCCATCGCCCGCGCCACCGGCGGGCGCGCCTTGGCCGAATTTGCCGTCAGCGGCATCTCCATCGACAGCCGCAGCCTGCAGAAGGGCGATCTGTTCGTGGCGCTGAGCGCGGCGCGCGACGGGCATGACTTTCTCGCCGACGCCTTCGCCCGCGGCGCGGCTGGCGCGCTGGTCTCGCGCATCCCCGAAGGCGTGGACGGGCCCTGTGTGGTGGTCGATGACGTGCTGGCGGCACTCGCCGCGCTGGGCGCGGCGGGGCGCGCGCGGGCGCAGGCGAAGGTGGTGGCGGTTACCGGTTCGGTGGGCAAGACCTCGACCAAGGAGATGCTGCGCGCCATGTTGGCCGAATTCGGCCGCACCCATGCCGCCGTGGCCAGCTTCAACAATCACTGGGGCGTGCCGGTGACGCTGGCGCGGCTCGCCCCGGAAGCCGATTTTGCCGTCATCGAGATCGGCATGAACCGGCAAGGCGAGATCGAGCCGCTGGCGCGTCTGGCGCGGCCGCATGTGGCGCTGGTGACCACCATCGCGCCGGCGCATCTGGAAGCCTTCGGCACGCTGGAGGCGATCGCCGCCGAAAAGGCAATGGTGTTTCGCGGGCTCGAGCCGGGCGGCACCGCCGTCTATCACGCCGATTGCCCCGGCCAGGCGGAACTGGCCGCCACCGCTGGCCCCGATGCGCTGCGCTTTGGCGCGACCGGCAATGCGGCGCGGCTGATCGCGCTGGAAGCCGCCGCCGGGGCGCAGGTGGCGCGCGTGCAATTGGGCGAGGATGAGCTGCTGTTGCGGCTGCCCGCGGCGGGGGCGCATTTCGCGATCAATGCGCTGGGCTGCCTGTGCGTGGCAAGGGCGCTGGGGCTTGACGCGGCGCTGGCGGCGCAGGCGCTGGGGCGCTGGCAGCCACCGGCGGGGCGCGGCCAGATCGAGCGCGTGATGCTTGACCCGGTCGAGGATTACGGCTTCACCCTGATCGACGATGCCTTCAACGCCAACCCTGCTTCCATGGCCGCCGCGCTTGAGGTGCTGGCGGCCACGCGGCCGGGGCCCGGCGGGCAGCGGCTGGCCATTCTGGGCGACATGCTGGAACTTGGCCCCGAGGAGTTTGCCCTGCACCGCGCCCTGGCTGATCATCCGGCAATGGCGGGCATCGCCACAGTGCATTGCGTGGGCCCGCGCATGTCGGCGCTGTGGCAGGCGCTGCCCCGGCACCAGCGTGGCCGACACGAAGACAGCGCCGAGGCGCTGGGCGCGCAGGCCCGCCGGCTTGTGCAGCCCAACGACGTGGTGCTGGTCAAGGGCTCGAAAGGATCGCTGGTATCGCGTGTTGTCGATGCGCTGCGTGCGCTTGGCCCGCGCGAGGCAACCGAAAAAAGCCGCAAAATCCGGCACGAGGGGAAATGACCGAATGCTTTTCTGGCTGACCGCGCTGGCCGACACCTTCATCGGCTTCAACCTGTTTCGCTACATCACCTTTCGTGCGGGCGGGGCATTCCTGACCGCGCTGGTGTTCGGCTTCGTCTTCGGAAAGCCGCTGATCGAATATCTGCGCCGCCGGCAAAAGCGCGGCCAGCCCATCCGCGAGGACGGCCCGCAAAGCCATCTTGTCACCAAGGCCGGAACGCCCACCATGGGCGGGCTGTTGATCTTGTCGGCGCTGTTGTTTTCCACCCTGCTCTGGGCGCGGTTGGACAATGGCTATGTCTGGCTGGTGCTGCTGGTCACCGTGGCCTTCGGGCTGATCGGCTTTGCCGATGACCTGGCCAAGGTCAAGGCTGGCAACAACTACAAGGGGGTATCTGGCAAGACTCGCCTTGGGCTGGGCTTCGTGATCGCCTTCTTCGCGTCGATGGCGGCGCTGTGGCTGCACCCGCCGGCGCTGTCGGGGCAGTTGGCGCTGCCACTGTTCAAGGATGTGCTGCTCAATCTGGGCTGGTTCTTCGTTCCCTTCGCGATGTTCGTGATCGTCGGCTCGGCCAATGCGGTGAACCTGACCGATGGGCTGGACGGGCTGGCGATCATGCCGGTGATGATTGCCGCCGGCACGCTGGGTGTGATCGCCTATGCCGTGGGCCGGGTTGATTTCACTACCTATCTGGACGTGCATTTCGTGCCCGGCACTGGCGAATTGCTGATCTTCTCGGCGGCGCTCATCGGCGGGGGCTTGGGCTTTCTGTGGTACAACGCCCCGCCGGCCGCGGTGTTCATGGGCGATACCGGCAGCCTGGCGCTGGGCGGCGCGCTGGGCGCCATCGCGGTGGCCACCAAGCACGAGATCGTGTTGGCCATCGTTGGCGGCCTGTTCGTGGTCGAGGCGCTGTCGGTGATCATCCAGGTGGCCTATTTCAAGGCCACCGGCAAGCGCGTGTTCCTGATGGCGCCCATTCACCACCATTTCGAGAAGAAGGGCTGGGCCGAGCCGCAGATCGTCATCCGTTTCTGGATCATCTCGCTGATTCTGGCGATGATCGGGCTGGCGACGCTGAAGATTCGCTGATCGCCCGCATTGCCGGCCCGGCCGAAGGAGTGCAGCGATCCGTAGGGTGGGCAATCTGCCCACCAATCGCCGCCGCCCCTCAGGCCAGGCCGAGCGGCCCTCAGCGCCCGGAAAGCGTGGCGAACAGCCCGGCATTTCGGCAATAGGCGGGTGCGACGCTGGCGCCGGTATCATGCGCCTCCAGCCAGTGCGGGCAATCGGCGCCGCCCTCGCAGCCGGTGCAGCGGGCAATGGCGCGCTGGTGTTCGGCATCGTCGAAGTGGCCGCGCAGGGCGGCTTCCTCGAGATCGATCCCCAGCGCCTCGGCCATGCGCCCCACCAGCAGGCTGTGGCGCGCGCGTTTGCGGATGACTTCCATCGGGCCCCCTCCTCTTGCGGTGACGGCATCATTAACGCGGCGTAAACGGGCGCGCGCCATGATCTCGATCAAGCCGGGCATGCCGGGCCGGCAAGGGTGCGCGGGGCAGGGGGCGTCACAGGGAAACCGCGCCTACCGCCCCGGTTTCAGATGCTTTTTCAGCTTCGACGGCTGGGGTTTCTTGCGGTCTTTCCAGGGGTTCTCGTCGCCCTGTCCGCGCAACCACAGCCGGATCGGCGTGCCCGGCATGTCGAAATCCGCGCGCAAGCCGTTGATCAGGTAGCGCTCATAGCTTTTCGGCATTTCCTCGGGGTTCGAGCATTTCACCACGAAGCCCGGCGGGCGGGTCTTGGCCTGGGTGATGTAGCGCAGCTTGATGCGCCGCCCGCCCGGGGCCGGGGGCGGGTGGGCCTCGGTCATCATGGCAAGCCACTGGTTCAGCCGCCCGGTGCCCACGCGGCGGTTCCACACCGCATGCGCCTGCACGATGGCTGCGCGCAGCCGGTCGAGCCCGCGGCCGGTCTTTGCCGAGACGGTGACCAGCGGCGCGCCCCTGAGCTGCGGCAGCAGGCGCTCGAAATCGGTCTTGAGGGCTTTCAGCTTGTCCTGGCGGTCCTCTTCGAGATCCCATTTGTTGACCGCCACCACCACCGCGCGGCCCTCGCGCTCGGCCAGATCTGCGATGCGCAGATCCTGGCTTTCAAAGGGGATGGCGGCATCGAGCAGCACCACCACCACCTCGGCAAAGCGCACCGCGCGCAAGCCATCGGCCACTGACAGCTTTTCGAGCTTTTCCACCACCTTGCCCTTGCGGCGCATGCCGGCGGTATCGAAAAGCCGCATCGGCACGCCGCCCCAGTTGAACGGAAGCGCGATGGAATCGCGGGTGATGCCGGCCTCGGGGCCGGTGAGCAGCCGTTCCTCGCCGATGATGGCGTTGATCAGTGTCGATTTGCCGGCATTGGGCCGGCCGATCACCGCCACCTGCAGCGGGCGCTGGGCGGTGGGGGTCCACTCAGGCGGGGCTTGCCGCTCGCCGGTATTGTCTTCCTCGCTGCCCTCTTGCAGCGCCACATCCACCGCGGGCGCCTCGGCGCGGGCGCGTTCCTCGAACTGCCCGGCCAGCGGGGCCAGGCGGTCATGCAACTCGTCAAGGCCCTGGCCATGTTCGGCCGACAGCGCCACCGGCTCGCCCAGCCCCAGCCCCCAGGCCTCGGCCAGCCCGGCATCGGCGGCGCTTCCCTCGGTCTTGTTGGCGGCGAGGATGACATGGCGAGCGCGCTTGCGCAGGATATCGGCGAAAATCTCGTCGGCCGGGGTAACACCCTGGCGCGCATCGATCACGAACAGGCAGATATCGGCCTCTTCCACCGCGCGCTCGGTCAGCCGGCGCATGCGCCCGGGCAGGGATTCATCACTGACATTCTCCAGCCCGGCGGTGTCGATGGCGACAAAGCGCAGGCCGCCCAGCTTGGCCTCGCCCTCGCGCAGGTCGCGGGTGACGCCGGGCTGGTCATCGACCAGCGCCAGCCGCCGGCCCACCAGCCGGTTGAACAGCGTCGATTTGCCGACATTGGGCCGGCCGACAATGGCCAGGGAGAAACTCATCATCGCCTCCGGTCGCGGCTCGCTTGTATGCGTGCCCATCAAGGCGTCCGACATAGGCGCCGCTTGCGGGCAAGTAAAGGCGGGCCGGGCGCCCGCAATCCGCAGGGTGGGCAATCTGCCGCCCAGAGAACGACTCAAGCGGTCTGAAAACTGCTTGCAGGCGCCTTGTCCCCGGCCGCGACCGGGGTGCGACCGGGGCGCGCAGGATCAGCGGAAGGCGTGCAGCCGCCCGTCGCGGCTGAGCACGAACATTGTGCCGCCCATGACGATCGGCGCCGATGCCGCCCCGCGCGGCACCTGCAACTCGCTCACCGTGGCGCCGCTGACCGGGTCGAAGCCGCGCAGCGCGCCCTCGCCCGAAGCCACCCACAGCCGCCCGCCGGCCAGCACCGGACCGTGCTGCGGGAAGATGGTGGATTGCCGGCGGGGCCGCTCGGTGGCGAAGAGCGGCAATTGCTGCGCCCAGATCGGCCGTCCATCGGAAGCGTCAAGGCGCATCAGCCGGTTCTCGTCGGACATCAGAAAGACCGAGCCGCCCACCGGCCAGACCGGCCCGTAAGCGCCCTCGCGCGCTGCCCATATCTGGCTGCCGTTGCGCGTATCGAAGGCGATCACGCGCCCGGCCTGGCTGCCCGCATAGACACGGCTGCCATCCACCACCGGGTCGCCGGTAATGGCCGAGATGTTGGCGCGTGCCGCGCCGATCCGGCGCCCGGCAAGAACGCCGGTCCATTGCACGCCGCCATTGGCGCGTCTGACAGCGATCAGTTCGCCCGCCTGGGTGGGGAAATACACATTGTCGCCGTCGATCGCCGGCGCCGCGCCCCGGGCCATGACGGCAATCGATTCGGTGCTGCGCCGTGTCCAGTCGATGCGGCCATTGGCGGTGTCGAGCGCCCACATCGTGTTGTCGCCGGCGGTCACGAAGACCCGGTCGCCCTGGACCGCCGGGGCGCCGGTGAGCGGCGCATCGAAGCGGTGGCGCCAGATCAACTCGCCGGTCTGGGCATCAAGCGCGGCCAGGAAGGCATGCGCCGAGGTCACATAGAGCCGCCCGCCGGCCAGCGCCAGCCCGCCGCCCGAGGCCGCGCCCTGTCGCGCCCAGTCGGGCGTCAGATCGCGCGACCACAGCGCCTCGCCGCTGGAGGCCGAGGTGGCCTGCACGCGGGCATGGGCGTCGAGGGTGAACACGGCGCCGTCGCCGGCCACCGGGTCGGTATCAAGCGTCACCCGCCGCGCGTCGCCCTGTCCCACGTTCGTTGACCACACCAGCTGCGGGTTCGCGCCCAGCGCAGGATGCGCCGGCCGGCCCGTGGCGTTGCCCTGGCGATGCGTCCAGGCCGCATTTGCCGATTGCGCGGGCAGGCTGATCGGTAGCGCGCGGTTTTCCACTGCTGCGCTCTCCCCCCAGGGCGCGCGCAGATCCAGCCTTTCGCCTGGAAGGATCTCGTCGCGCGAGCAGCCGGCGAGAACGGTCAGGGCGAGCCCCGCCGCGACAAGCCCGGTTGCCAGCCGGCGGCGCCTGATTGCGGCGATCATTGCGAAGCGCACGGTGGTATCCTTTCCCCTTGCCGGCCGTTCAGCCGAAATCGGCGGCCGCATTGCCGCCCAGGATGTCGATCAGTTGCGCGACGCGCTGGCGCAGGCCGGGCGAGATGTCGGGTTCATCCAGAAGCGCGGTGAAGCGCGCCAGCGCCTCGTCGGTGTTGCCGGCCTCAAGCTGCAAGAGCGCCAGTTGTTCCAGCGCCAGCGGGCGAAAGGCCTGCCCGGCGCGCGCCAGCGGGTCAAGAAGCGCCTGGCGTTCGTCAATCGTCATCTCGGCGCCGGCAATGATCACCCGCTTGAGATCGGCAAGCTGGCGATAGCTGCCGGGCAGCGTGTCATCCTCGGCCACCGCCTGCAGCGCGGCCAGCGCGCCGGCGCGGTCATCGGCTTGCAGCCGTTCGGCGGCCATCAGCAGCCGCACGATGCCGGCGCGCCCGCGCCCCTCGCGCCCGGCGTCGGATTCGGCCTCGGCCAGCGCGCGCAGCGCGCCGTCGCGCGCGGTTGCGTCGGTTTCGTTCAGTGCCGCGAAGACGGCATCGCCAAAAGCCTGCGCCTGGGCGGTCTGGCGGGCCTTGTTCCATTCGTTCCAGGCCGCACCGCCGACCAGCAGCAGCACCGCCAGCACGGCGATCCAGCCATAGCGCTTCATCAGCGTGAACAATCGCTCGCGCTTCAGCTCCTCGTTCACCTCGTCGATGAAACTTTCGGGGTTGCTCAACTGCTCGCTCCGGCGCTCTGGATGGGCCTGCCCGGTCGGTGCGCCAACCGGGACGTGATCTTGCCCTTCTCTTAACGCGAAGCGGCGCGTCTTGCCAAGAGCGGCCGGCAGGCGGGCGGGTGGCCGTGCCTGCGTTTTCTGCCCGTCTGAGCCGCAGATTGCATGATCGCGGTCACGAACCGTCGCGTAAGGCCCTGAAAATCTGCCCCGGCACTTGATTTTTTTCCTCTGCCAACAGACATGTCGGCCATTGCTGCGCCGCCGCAGTCGGGCGGCTCACCCTGGCATGCCTGGCATGTGCTGAAGCCACGGGTGGATTGAAAGGATTACGATGCGTCTGGTGCCGCTTCTGACCGCTGCGATTGTTGTGGTGACGCTCTACATGATCGTGATGGAGCGTGAGACGCTCTATGCCCTTGCCGGGGTCGCCCCCGGGCAAGAAATCGTGGCCGAGCCAGAAGAGGCGCCCGAGCCCCGCCTGCGCGTGGTCGTACAACGCTTCGAGATTCGCGACATCGAAAGCGTCGTGGTGCTGCGCGGGCGCACGCAGCTTGCGCGCACGGTCGAGATGCTGGCCGAGACCAGCGGAAGGGTCATCTCGGAGCCGCTGGCGCGCGGTTCTTCGGTCAGCGAGGGCGATGTGCTGTGCGAGCTTGACCCCGGCACGCGCCGCGCCAGCCTGGCCGAGGCCGAGGCACGGCTGGCCGAGGCCGAGATCAATTTCACCGCCGCCACGCGGCTCAGCGAGGGCGGCTTTGCCGCGCAGACGCGCGTGGTTTCGGCCGAGGCCGCGGTGCGTGCCGCCGAAGCCGGGGTAGAGGCCGCGCGCGCCGAGCTGGAAAGGCTGCAGATACGCGCACCCTTCGACGGCATCCTTGAGGCCGAGAGCGCCGAGCGCGGCAGCCTGCTCAGCCCCGGGGGGCGCTGTGCCACGGTGCTGCGGCTGGATCCGATCATCCTGGTGGGCCATGCTGCCGAAACCCAGATCGACCGGCTGGAGAGCGGCGCCCTGGCCGGCGCGCGGCTGTCGAATGGCGAAGAGGTGGTGGGGCAGGTCAGCTTCGTGTCGCGTTCGGCCGACCCGGCCACCCGCACCTTTCGGGTGGAAGTGACCGTGCCCAACCCCGATCTGCGCATTCGCGACGGCGTGAGCGCCGATATCCTGATCGCCGCCCAGGCCACGCGCGGCCATCTGGTGCCCGGCTCGGCACTGACCTTGAATGACGAGGGGCTCCTTGGCCTGCGGGTGCTGGATGAGGATGAGCGGGTCGGTTTCAAGCCGGTGACGGTGCTGCGCGATTCGCCGCAGGGTTTCTGGGTGTCGGGGTTGCCCGAGTCGGTGGATGTGATCGTTGTCGGGCACGAATATGTGCGCGACGGCGCGCGGGTCGAGGCGGTGCGCCGCGAGAATGGCAATGGCGAGGCCGCGGTCGAGGGCCCGGCCGCTTCGCAAGCCATCGGCGAGGCGATCGGCGAGGCCGGCGAGACGGCCCCGCCCGGCGCCGGCGAGAGCGAGGAATAGGGCGATGCGCGGCATCATCGACTGGGCCGCCGCCCATGCGCGAATGATCGTGGCGCTGATCGTGCTGACGCTGGGCGCGGGCGGTCTGGCCTATGTCGGCCTGCCCAAGGAAGGCGAGCCCGATATCGAGGTGCCGGCGCTGTTTGTCTCGGTGCCCTTTCCCGGCATCTCGGCCAGCGACAGCGAAACCCTGCTGGTCAGGCCGATGGAGCAGGAGCTGGCCGGGCTCGACGGTCTGCGCCAGATGACGGCAACGGCGGCGAACAACTATGCCGGCATCGTGCTGGAATTCGAATTCGGCTGGGACAAGAACGCCACCATCGCCGATGTGCGCGACCGCATGAGCCGCGTCGAATCGCAGTTTCCCGAAGGGTACGACCGCTATTCGGTCAACGAGTTCAACTTCTCGGAGTTTCCCGTCGTCATCATCGCCGTGTCGGGCGAGGTGCCCGAGCGCACGCTCTTGCGCGCCGCGCGCGATCTGCGCCGCGCCATCGAGGGGCTGGAGCCGGTGCTGTCGGCCGATATCGCCGGGGTGCGCGACGAGATGGTCGAGGTGGTGATCGAGCCGCTCAGGCTGGAGGCCTACAACGTTACCGCGCAAGAACTGATCAATGCGGTGACGATGAACAACCAGCTTGTCGCCGCCGGCGAGATCGAGAGCGAGAGCGGGCGCTTCTCGCTCAGCCTGCCGGGCAGTTTCGAGGATGTGCAGGACATCTACGCGCTGCCGATCAAGGTCAATGGCGACAGCGTGGTAACGCTGGGCGATCTGGCCACCATCCAGCTTACCTTTCAGGACCGCGAGGGTACCGCTCGCTTTCAGGGCACCGATGCGCTGGCGCTGCAGGTGGTCATGCGCCGCGGCTTCAACCTGATCGACACCGTGGGCGAGGTGCGCGCCGCCATCGAGGCCGAGCGCGCAACCTGGCCCGAAGAGCTGCGCGCCTCGGTCGCCGTCACCCCGGCGCTGGACCGCTCGCATCAGGTGGAATCGATGATCAGCCAGCTCGAGGGCTCGGTGCTGACCGCCATCGCGCTGGTGATGATCGTGGTGTTGTCGGCTCTGGGCACGCGCTCGGCGCTTCTTGTGGGGTTTGCCATTCCCACCTCGTTCCTGCTGTGCTTCATCCTGCTTGGCGCGCTCAACGTCACCATATCGAACATCGTCATGTTTGCGCTGATCCTGGCGGTGGGGATGCTTGTTGATGGCGCCGTGGTGGTCACCGAATATGCCGACAAGCGCATCCAGGCCGGCGACGGGCCGATGCGGGCCTATACAAGCGCCGCCAAGCGCATGTTCTGGCCGATTACCGCCTCGACGGCGACGACGCTTTGCGCATTCCTGCCGATGCTGTTCTGGCCCGGCGTGGCAGGCGAGTTCATGGGCATGCTGCCTCTGACGCTGATCTTCGTGCTGACTGCCTCGCTGATCGTGGCGCTGGTCTTCCTGCCCATCGTCGGCGGCGTGAGCGGGCGCATCGCGGCGCGCTTCGAGGCCGGCTCGGCGCAGCTGCGCCGCCTGCCCTGGCTGCTACGGCTGCCGTTTCTGGCCGCGGCGCTGGCGCTGGTGGCGGGCGGCGCGCTCGTGCTGCTCAATCCGGCGCTGGCGGGCCTGCCCTCGGGGCCGGGGGTGGTGTCGGCGCTGCCCGGCGCGCTGATGGTGATGGCCGGCGCCGTGGCGCTTTCCATCACCATGGGCGCGGTGATGCCCCGACGCGATCCGCAATCGGTGCCGGCCGGGCACCGGCGCACGCTGTTTGGCCATTTCGTCAAGCTGCTGGTGGGCAACCCGGTAATGCCCTTCGTCGCCATTGGCGCGGTGGCCTTCGTGGTGTTCCAGGTCTTTACATATTACGGCGAGAACAATTACGGCGTCGCCTTCTTCGTCGATACCGAGCCCGAGCAGGGCATCGTATATGCGCGCGCGCGCGGCAACCTGTCGCTGGCCGAAAAGGACGCGCTGTTGCGCCAGGTCGAAGCGGTGGTGCTCAACGAGCCGGGTGTGGCGGCCAGCTTTGCCTTTGCCGGGCAGGGCGGGCTGAACACCAATACCGGCGGCGCCCGCGGTCCGCGCGATGCCATCGGCCAGATCCAGTTCGAGCTCTTGAACTGGGATCAGCGCGGCGACGACCCGTCGCTTCGCGGCCAGGTCATCCTTGACCGCATGCAGGCCGAATTCGACCGCATCCCGGGCATATACACCGAATACATGATCATGTCCGGCGGGCCGGCGGGGCAGAAACCGCTGCATCTGCGCCTGACCGGCGATGATTTCGACGCACTGGAAGAAGCGGTCGAGGTGGTGATCGCCGAGTTGGCCGAAACACCGGGCGTGATCGATATCGAGGATTCGCGCCCCCTTCCCGGCATTGACTGGGAAATTCGCGTCGATACCGCCCGCGCGGGGCGTTTCGGGGCCGATGTGGCCACCGTCGGCGGCATGGTGCAGCTGGTCACGCGCGGGCTGATGCTCGACACGATGCGGGTGGAAACCTCGGACGAGGAGATCGAGATTCGCGTGCGCCTGCCGGCGGGCGACCGGCTGCTTTCGACGCTCGACACGCTGCGCGTGCAGACCCGGGCCGGGATGGTGCCGCTGTCGAATTTCGTCACCCGCGAGGCGGTGGCGCTGCGCGGCCAGATCGAGCGGGTGGACGAGCAGCGCTATTTCGATGTCAGGGCCGGCGTGGCGTCTGATCTGTATGACGTGCGCGATGGCCAGGGCAATTCGCTGCGTGTGATCGAGCGCGCGCAGGTCGATGCGCGCGCCCATCCCGATGGCTCGGAAGCCGCGCGCGCGGCGACGGCGCTGCGCGAGGAGATCCGCGCCGCCGGCCAGCGTCTGGTGCCGATCACGCCGAGCGAGCGCATCGATCGGCTCAGCGCCTGGCTTCAGGCCGAGAATCCGTTGCCCGCAGGGGTGAACTGGGAGTGGACCGGCGAGCAGCAGGACCAGGAGGAAAGCACCCAGTTCCTGCTCTTTGCCTTCGCAGCCTCGCTGGGGCTGATGTTCATCATCCTGCTGGCGCAGTTCAACAGCCTCTACAATTCGGTGCTGGTGCTGCTGGCGGTGATCATGTCCACCGCCGGGGTGCTGATCGGTATGCTGGTGATGGAGCAGTCCTTCTCGGTGATCATGACCGGGACCGGGATTCTGGCGTTGGCCGGGATCGTGGTGAACAACAATATCGTGCTGATCGACACCTATCAGGAATATGCGCGCTACATGCCGCGCATCGAGGCGATCATTCGTACCGCCGAGGCGCGCATCCGCCCGGTGCTGCTGACCACCATCACCACCATGGCCGGGCTGACACCGATGATGCTGGGCGTGTCGATCGATTTCTGGAATGGCGGTTACACGCTCGATGCGCCGGCGGCGATCTGGTGGAAGCAGCTGGCGACGGCGGTGGTGTTTGGCCTCGGCATCGCCACGCTGCTGACGCTCTTGGTCACGCCCTCGCTTCTGGCGGCAAGGGTCTGGCTGTCGGTGGGGCTGGCGGCACTGGCGCCGCATATGGCGGCGTTGGCCAACGGGCGCGCGCGCGCCGATCTGGCGCTGCGCCGCCAGACCGGGCGTGTGCGCCATGCCGAAATCATCTGGGACCCGGTGGCGCTGCCCCAGGCCGCGCCCGAGGCCGCGCCGGGCGCGGCCGGGGCCGATGCGCCGGGCGAAGACGGCACCACGCGCCGCGCCCGGCAAGGCAAGCCGCTGCACGCAGCCGAATAGGCGGGGCAGGGGGGATCACGGCGGGTTCACCAAAGAACGGTCAGGCCAATTGAAGCGATGCATTTGCGCAGGCACGGGCGGGGCTGATATCCGAACCCGATCCAACCAAACCAGACCGGGCTTCAGGGAATATGCCCGCCTGCGCAATGGCAAGGGCATGCTTGAGGCGAGGTGCCGGTGACAAAAGCGGCGCGGCTTCAGAGCGGCTCGATATCGCCCCCGGCGCGCTGGCGCTCGAATTCCTGGCGGAAGGTATTGAGCTGCCCGGCGGTGATGGCCTCGCGCAGACCGGCCATGAGTTGCTGATAATAGTGCAGATTGTGCCAGGTCAGCAGCATGGCGCCGATGATCTCGCCGGCGCGGATGGTGTGGTGCAGATAGGCGCGGCTATAGCCCCGGCAGGCGGGGCAGGTGCAGGCCTCGTCGAGCGGGCGCGGGTCGTCGCGGTGGCGGGCGTTGCGCAGATTGACCGCGCCGCGCCTTGTCCATGCCTGCCCGGTGCGCCCCGAGCGGGTGGGTAGCACGCAATCCATCATGTCGATGCCGCGCGCCACGGCGCCGATGATGTCATCGGGTTTGCCCACGCCCATCAGGTAGCGCGGCCTGTCTGCGGGCAGCATTTCGGGGGCGTAGTCGAGCACCTCGAACATGGCCTCCTGCCCCTCGCCCACCGCCAGCCCGCCCACCGCATAGCCGTCAAAGCCGATCTCGGTGAGCTTCTCGGCGCTCTGAGCGCGCAGATCGCGATAGACCGAGCCCTGCTGGATGCCGAAAAGCGCGTGGCCTTGCCTGTCGCCGAAGGCATCGCGCGAGCGCTGCGCCCAGCGCATGGACAGCTCCATCGAGCGCCGCGCGGTGGCGTGGTCGGCGGGGAAGGGCGTGCATTCGTCAAAGGCCATGACGATATCCGAACCCAGCAGGCGCTGGATTTCCATGCTGGTTTCGGGGCTGAGCAGGTGGCGTGCGCCGTCGATATGGCTGGCAAAGCGCACGCCCTCTTCGCTGAGCTTGCGCAGGGCCGCAAGGCTCATCACCTGAAACCCGCCCGAATCGGTGAGGATGGGCCCTTGCCAGTTCATGAAGCGGTGCAGCCCGCCCAGCCGGGCTATGCGCTCGGCGCCGGGGCGCAGCATAAGGTGATAGGTATTGCCCAGCACGATATCGGCGCCGGTGGCGCGCACCGATTCGGGGAGCATGGCCTTTACCGTGCCGGCGGTGCCCACGGGCATGAAGGCCGGGGTGCGGATGTTGCCGCGCGGCGTGCGGATTTCACCCGCACGGGCGCGCCCGTCGCGGGCGTGGAGGGTGAATTCGAAGCTCATCTGGCGCGGTCCGTTGCCTCTGGCGGCCCCCTGATGCGCGATTTCGCCGCGCTTGCCAAGCCTTGGCCTCTGGACGTGGGCGGGGCTTTTCCTATATGTTTGCTCAGGAATTACGGCGCGCGCGGCGCGCGATGCAAGAAGGCAGACCGCAATGAGCCAGGCACAAGGCAGCGAAGCGGCGGAAGGGACGCCGCTGATCAGGCCATCGAGCACCGAACACCCGCTTTATGACAGCGTGGTCGAGGCCTGCCGCTCGGTCTATGACCCCGAGATCCCGGTCAATATCTACGATCTCGGGCTGATCTACACGATCGTGATTGATGACGAGAACGCGGTCGACATCACCATGACCCTGACCGCGCCGGGCTGCCCGGTGGCCGGCGAGATGCCGGGCTGGGTGGCCGATGCGGTGAGTTCGATCGATGGCGTGAAGCAGGTCGATGTGGAAATGACCTTCGAGCCGCAATGGGGCATGGACATGATGTCCGACGAGGCGCGGCTGGAGCTGGGCTTCATGTAAGGCCCTGGAAGGATTTGGAATGTTTGGCATACCCGGAAAATCGCCGGTCACCCTGACCGAGGCCGCCGAGCGCCACATCGCGCGGCTGATGGCGCGCCAGGGCAAGGCGGGGCTGCGCATTGGCGTCAAGAAGGGCGGCTGCGCGGGCATGGAATACACGATGGAGTTTGCCGACGAGGTTGGCGAGCATGAGGAAGTTGTCGAGCAGGGCGAGGCGCGGGTGATCATCGCGCCGATGGCGCAGATGTTCCTGTTCGGCACCGAGATCGATTACCAGACCGGCTTGCTGGAAAGCGGTTTCCAGTTTCGCAACCCCAATGTGTCGGAAGCCTGCGGCTGCGGCGAATCGATCAAGTTCGACGATGTCGAAACGCTCACCGCGCGTCAGGCCGAGTTGAAATCGCGCGCGGCCGAGTAGTGCCGCCTTTTCCGGCAGCTTCGGCCTGCCGGGTTTGATCCGGGCCGCGGGCTCGGCTATCAGCATGGGCAAAACGGAGAGTGCCCATGCCCGACACACCCCCGCCACGCAAGCTTGCCGCCGGTAACTGGAAGATGAACGGGCTGGGCGCCGATCTGGCCGAGGCGCGCGCGCTGGCTGCAGCGCATGCGGCACCGGAGGTGGGCGTGCTGCTGTGCCCGCCCGCCACGCTGATCAGTCGCATGGCCGAGGCGCTGGCGGGCAGCGCCATCGCGCTGGGCGGGCAGGATTGCCACGCCGCCGCCAAGGGCGCGCATACCGGCGATATCTCGGCGCATATGCTGGCCGATGCCGGTGCGAGCCATGTCATTCTGGGCCATTCCGAGCGCCGCGCCGATCATGGCGAAACCTCGGCGCAGGTGGCCGCCAAGCTGCGCGCGGCCTGGGCGGCGGGGCTGGTGGGCATTGTCTGCCTGGGTGAGAGCGAGCAAGAGCGTGCCACGGGGCGCACGCTCGATGTGGTGGGCGCGCAATTGGCGCAGTCGCTGCCCGAGGGGGCGCATGCCGCCAACACCGTCATCGCATACGAGCCGGTCTGGGCCATCGGCAGCGGGCACACGCCATCGGCGGGCGAAATCGCCGAGGTGCACGCCTTTCTGCGTGCCCATGCGCCTGATCCAGGCATCACGTTGATTTATGGCGGCTCGGTCAACCCGGCCAATGCCGCCGATATCTTTGCCATCGAGGGGGTGGATGGCGCGCTGGTCGGTGGTGCTTCGCTCAAGGCAGCCGATTTCGGTGCAATCATCGCCGCACTTCGGGTCTCCTGAGCGGGCATAAATCTGCCTTTGTTTCATCCTGTCACGCCATGTGAACGCCCATGCGCTTGCCCGGTACGTTCCGATAGGCGAAAACCGGGTAAAAGAGCAGGGTTTCTTTCATGTCCATTGCCGTCGTGATCCTGGCCGCGGGCCAGGGAAGCCGAATGAATTCCGACCTGCCCAAGGTGCTGCACCCGCTTGCCGGGGTGCCGCTGATTGCGCATGCGCTGCGCACCGCGCAGGCGCTGGAGCCGGCGCGGCTGGTGGTGGTGACGGGCCACGGCCTTGAGGCGGTGACGCGCGCGGTGCAAGAACATGCGCCCGAGGCGCTGATCGCGCATCAGGATCAGCAGTTGGGCACCGCGCATGCCGTGGCGCAGACGCGCGCGGCGCTCGAGGGGTTTTCGGGCGATCTTCTGGTGCTCTATGGCGACACGCCTTTCGTGCGGGAGGAAACGCTGCAGGCGATGCGCGCCGCTCGCGGCGAACACGCGCTGGTGGTGCTGGGTTTCGATGCCGCCGATCCGGGCCGCTATGGCCGGCTGGTGACACAAGGCGAGCGGCTGGAGCGCATTGTCGAATACAAGGATGCCAGCGCGGCAGAACGCGCCCTGACGCTGTGCAATTCCGGCGTGCTTTGCGCCGACAAGGAGCGGTTGTTCAGCCTTGTCGATGCGGTCGGCAATGACAACGCCTCGGGCGAGTATTACCTCACCGACACGGTGGCGCTGGCCCGCGCGCAGGGGCTTTCGGCCGGCGTGGTGCGCTGCGACGAGGCCGAGACGCTGGGTATCAACACCCGCGCCGAACTCGCCGCCGCCGAGGCGCGCTTTCAGGCCGGTGCGCGCGCTGCGGCGCTCGAAGACGGCGTCACCCTCACCGCGCCCGAGACGGTGTATTTTGCCTTCGACACGGTAATCGGCCGCGATGCGGTGGTGGGCCCGCATGTGGTGTTCGGCCCCGGCGTGAGCGTGGAATCGGGCGCCGAGATCCGCGCCTTTTGCCATCTTGAGGGCTGCCATGTCAGCCGAGGCGCGCAGGTCGGCCCATTCGCGCGGCTGCGCCCGGGCGCGGAACTGGCCGAGGATGTGCGCGTGGGCAATTTCGTCGAGATCAAGAATGCCATTCTCGACGAGGGTGCAAAGGTCAATCACCTGTCCTATATAGGCGACGCACACTTGGGCGAGGGCGCCAATATCGGCGCCGGCACGGTGACCTGCAATTATGACGGGGTGTTCAAGCACCATACCGAGATTGGCGCGCGCGCCTTCATCGGCTCGGACACGATGCTGGTGGCGCCGGTGCGCGTGGGCGCGGACGCAATGACCGGCTCGGGCTCGGTGATCACCGAGGATGTGCCCGATGGCGCGCTGGCGCTGGGCCGCGCCCGGCAAGTGGTCAAGCCAGGCCTGGCGCAGCGGCTGATGGCGAGGCTGCGGGCGCAAAAGGCGGACAAGGGAAAGGGGTGAGCGCATGTGTGGGATCGTCGGCGTTCTGGGCACGCATCAGGTAGCCCCGATCATTCTCGATGCGCTGCGCCGGCTCGAATATCGCGGCTATGACAGCGCCGGCATCGCCACCGTGAATGAGGGCCTGCTCGACCGGCGGCGCACGCTGGGCAAGCTGGTCAACCTGTCCGACCTGCTGGTGCACGAGCCGCTGCCCGGGCGCGCGGGCATCGGCCATACGCGTTGGGCCACGCATGGCGCCCCCAGCGTCAGCAACGCCCATCCGCATCGCAACGGGCGCGTGGCGGTGGTGCATAACGGCATCATCGAGAACTTCCGCGCGCTCAGGGCCGAGATGGCCGCCGCCGGCTTGATCCATGAAAGCGAGACCGACACCGAAACCGTGGCGGTGCTGGTGCGCCACAACATGGATCAGGGAATGACCCCGGTCGAGGCCGCGCGCACCACGCTGGCCCGGCTGGAGGGGGCCTTTGCGCTGGCATTTCTTTTCGAGGGCGAGAACGATCTGATGATTGGCGCGCGCAAGGGCTCGCCCCTGGTCATCGGTCATGGCGAGGGCGAGATGTTTCTGGGCTCGGATGCGCTGGCGCTGGCGCCGCTGACCGAGCGCATCACCTATCTTGAAGAAGGCGACTGGGCGGTGATCACCCGCGCCGGGGCCGAGATATTCGATGCTCAGGGCCGGCGCGCCAACCGCGCCCTGGCCCGTGTGCGGCTCGATCAGGCGGCGGTGGACAAGGGTGGGCACCGCCATTTCATGGCCAAGGAAATTGCCGAGCAGCCCGCCGTTCTGGGTGCAGCGCTGAATTTCCATCTCAGCGAAGACAAGAGCGCACTGGCCCTGCCCGAGGAGGTGGATTTCGCAACCTGCGACCGGCTGACGCTGGTTGCCTGCGGCACCGGCTTCTATGCCGCGCAATTGGCGAAGTACTGGTTCGAGCAGCTTGCCGGCCTGCCCTGCGAGACCGATATCGCTTCCGAATACCGCTATCGCCAGCCAGTGCTGACCCGGCAGAACATGGCCGTCTTCATCAGCCAGTCAGGCGAGACCGCCGATACACTGGCCGCGCTGCGCCATGTGCAGGGGCAGGTGGCGCGCTCGATCGGGGTGATCAACGTGCCCAGCTCGTCGATCGCGCGCGAAACCGATGTGGCGCTGCCCATCCTGGCCGGGCCCGAGATCAGTGTCGCCTCGACCAAGGCCTTCACCGCGCAGCTGTTGGTGCTTTTCCTGATGGCGCTCAAGGCCGGGCAGGACCGCGGGCGGCTTTCAACCGAGCAACTGGCCGAGCATCTGCAAATGCTTCAGACCCTGCCGGGTCTGATGCGTGCCGCGCTCGACCGCGAGGAAGAGATCGCCACATTGGCGCATGAGCTTGCCGGGGTCGAACACGCGCTGTTCATGGGCCGTGGGCCGATGTATCCGCTGGCGCTGGAAGCGGCGCTCAAGCTCAAGGAAATCAGCTATATCCATGCCGAGGGCTATGCCTCGGGCGAACTCAAGCACGGCCCCATCGCGCTGATCGACGAAGCCATGCCGGTCTTCGTGCTGGCCCCGCGCGACGAGCTGTTCGCCAAGACCGTGTCGAACATGCAGGAGGTGCTGGCGCGGCACGGGCAGGTGGTGCTGTTTTCCGACCGCACCGGATTGGCCGAGGCGGGCGCGGTGCCGCACAGCCTGGCCATGCCCGAAGTGCCGCCGCTACTGGCGCCTTTCGTCTATGCCGTGCCGGTGCAGCTTCTGGCCTATCACGCGGCGCTGGCGCGCGGCACCGATGTCGATCAGCCGCGCAATCTGGCGAAATCGGTGACGGTTGAGTGATACGGGCTTGGGTGGATTGCATCGGCGCAAGCGCGGGCGGATGACCGGGCCGGAAAAAAGGCAGGCGGTTGTTCCCGCCCCTGCCTTGCCCCGACATGACCGCCATCGAGAGCATGTCGCACAAATCAGAAGGGAACCGATTTTGCGCAAAAGGCGTTCGATAACAGCAGGCCAAAGCCTGTCGCGTGAATGCGAATGTGCGCGACACGCTCTTGGGGCTCGCAGCAGCGCGCCGATATGCTAGGAATTTCCATCTGCTGACGAATCCGTGATTGTCTTTTCCAAAGTTGTCGGAGTGCCATGATATTTTCCCGTCGTTTCGTGCTCGCGGCACCCATGCTGCTTGCGGGCTGTCAGT
Source organism: Pararhodobacter sp. (assembly GCA_020832665.1). Classification (GTDB taxonomy): domain Bacteria; phylum Pseudomonadota; class Alphaproteobacteria; order Rhodobacterales; family Rhodobacteraceae; genus Pararhodobacter. Next base: position 61,096 of record JAFIEG010000014.1, read on the forward strand.
TCCTGCCCCCGATGCCCGACGAGATCGGTGCGCCGGTTGGTCTTGTCGAGGGTTTTTCCGGGCGCGCCGCCGGCTCGGGCGTGTTCACGCGCAAGCATGGCCGCGGCGAAGAGCGCTTCACCCTGGCCCAGAACGGGCGGCTGCAGCGCGGGCATCTGGTGGTGAATCAGGTCTTTGCCTTCGCCAACGGGTTGCGCAACCGGCTGACCTGGCAGTTCGAGCCCGAAGCGCCCGGCCTGTGGCTGGGCCGGCGCGACGATCTGATCGGCACCGCGCGCGTGGTCGAGCGCCGGGGCATGGTCTGGTTCAGCTACACCGCTGATTTCCAGCGCCCCGCCGGAGTCATCCGCTGGGGCTTCGAGGAGGTGCTCTATCGCCGCCCCGATGGCGCTCTGATCCTTGACGGGGTGCTGGCCGAGGGTGGCACGCCGGCGCTCAATCAGCGCATCGTGCTGCGCCGATGATCACGACAGATGAGGCCATCGCGGCGCTGCGCGCACTGGGCGACCCGGCGCGCGCCGCCGATATGGCCGCCTATCACAAGACCGCGCGGCCCTTTCTGGGCGTGGGCGTGCCCCAGATCGACGCGCTGGCGCGGCAGTGGCGCGCCGGTTGCACGCTGGATGAGCGTGTGACGCTGGCCGCCGGGCTGTGGGAAAGCAACATCCACGAGGCCCGGGTGGCGGCGGCGAAACTGCTGACCCAGGCGCGCATCCGCCCCGATGACGGCGCCGTCTGGGTGCTGATTGCCGGCTGGGCCGAGGGTTTCGACAGCTGGGCGCTGGCCGATCACGCCTCGGCGGCGGGCAGCCGGCGACTGGTGGCCGACCCCTCGCGGCTCGATCATGTCGAGCGCTGGACGCGACATGAAAACATGTGGACCCGCCGCGCGGCGCTGGTGATGAGCTTGCCCTGGGCGCGGCTGCCCCATCCCAAACCGGCAGAGCTGGCGGTGCGCCGGCGCGTGCTGGGCTGGTGCGCGGCCTATGCCGATGATCGCGAATGGTTCATCCAGAAGGCGGTGGGCTGGTGGCTGCGCGACCTGTCGCGCCACGACCCGCAGGCGGTGCGCGCATGGCTGGGCGCGCATGGCGAGCGGCTCAAGCCCTTCGCCCGGCGCGAAGCGGCGCGGCGATTGCCCGGCGGCGAATGATGCGGTTTCCGGGTGAACCAACCGGACAAGCCATGCCGGATTCGGTTGGCTCCTTCGATTGAAGCACGGGTCGTGACTGCACGGGAGGGGCGCTGCCCGTGCCGGCGCACGGGCGGGCATTCAAGCCAAGGGAACCGGAACCGATCAACCGAAACTGATATCAGCCGTTCGAGGCCGCCAGCCGCATCTTCGGCCCGCTGGGGCCGTGGCGCGAATGCTCGTCCATGAAATCGAATACCAGCGGGCGGATATTGTTGCGCCAGCTCGTGCCGGCGAAGATGCCGTAATGGCCCGCGCCCGGCTCCAGGTGCTGGGCCTTTTTGGAATCATCCAGCCCGGTGAGCAGGTCGAGCGCCGCCAGGCACTGGCCGGGCGCCGAGATATCGTCCTTCGCGCCCTCGACGATCTTCACAGCGACATCGGTGATGGCGCCGATATTCACCTGCCGCCCGGCCACCATGAAGGCATTGCGCGCGATCTCGCGGTCCTTGAAGATGCGCTCGACCGTCGAGAGGTAGAACTCGGCGGTCATGTCCATCACCGCCAGATATTCGTCATAGAAGCGGTTGTGCTTGTCGCGCTCGCTGTCCTCGCCGCGTGCCCCGGCGGCAATCTTGTCGGAAAACGCCTGCGCGTGGCGTTCGAGATTCATGCTCAGGAAGCTGCCAAGCTGCAGCAGCCCCGGATAGACCAGCCGCCCCACGCCGGCATATTTGAAGCCCACGCGCTGGATGGCCAGGTGTTCAAGCTGCCCCATCGTTACCCGGCGGCCGAAATCGGTGACCTCGGTGGGCGCGGCGTCCGGGTCCACGGGCCCGCCGATCAGCGTCAGCGTCAGCGGTTGGGCATCGGGCGCTTCCTCGGCCAGCAGCGCGGTGGCCGCCAGCGCCAGCGGCACCGGCTGGCACACGGCGATGACATGCGTCTCGGGGCCCAGATGCTTCATGAAATCGACAAGATACTCGGTGTAATCCTCGATATCGAACTTGCCGGCCGAAACCGGGATGTCGCGCGCATTGTGCCAGTCGGTGATCCACAGCTCGGAATCGGGCAGAAGGCTGGCCACGGTCGAGCGCAGGAGGGTGGCGTAATGGCCCGACATGGGCGCAATCAGCAGGATGCGGCGCGGCTTTTCTGGCCGGCCATGCACCTTGAAGCGCGCCAGATCGCCAAAGGGGCGTTCGATCTCGGTCACCGTTTCCACCAGATGGTCGCGCCCGTCCTCGGCGACCACGGTGCGGATGCCCCAGTCGGGTTTGATGACCATGCGCGCGAAGCTGCGCTCGGTCACGCGCCCCCAGGCCGACATGATCTTGAACATCGGATGCGGCACCATGCCCCATACCGGGTAGGAGGCGAGCGCGCGAGCCGAGGCGCCATACCATTCCATGGTATTGCGCGTCGCCTCCATGAGGTCGTATGTGGCCATCTGCTTCATCTGATTCTCCCGCGCGGTGCGCTGCGCTGCTCGATAAAGCCGGGTTTCAAACCCGACACGGCATGTTTATGCTGTTAACCGACCCTGCCGCATGGCCGATGCTGCAGTGCAGTAAGATACGGGGGTAAATGAGACATGGCAACTTCCGAATATGAAGATTCTGCGAATCTGGAGAAGTTAAACGCCAATCTGGCTCGAATTGAAGCGTTGACGCAACGTCTGGTTGCGGCTTTTGCCCGCAAGGAGCCCCAGCGCGCCGATCTTCAGGCCCCCGACCCCTCGCTTTACCTCAAGGCCGCGTCGGCCTGGTGGACCGAGATGGCGCAAAACCCCTCGAAGATGTTCGAGCACCAGGTCGGTTACTGGGGCAAGACGCTCAAGCATTTCATCGAGGCGCAGGAGGCACTGGCCAGGGGCCAGCTCGCCCCGCCCGAGGACAACACCCCTGATGACCGGCGCTTCACCAACCCGCTTTGGAAGACGCACCCCTATTTCAACTACATCAAGCAGCAATACCTGATGTCCAGCCAGGCCATCGAGGAGGCGATCGAAAGCCTTGAAACGATGGATGCCCGCGAAAAGCGGCGGCTGGAATATTTCGGCAAGCAGATCATCGACATGATGGCGCCCACCAATTTTCTGGGCACCAACCCCGATGCGCTGATGCGCGCCGTCGAGACCGAGGGCGAAAGCCTGGTGCGGGGGCTGGAAAATCTGGTGCGCGACATCGAGGCCAATGAAGGCGATCTGCTGGTCACCCTGGCCGATCGCGATGCCTTCAAGGTTGGCGGCAACATCGCCAACACCGAGGGCGCGGTGGTTTACCGCAACCGGCTGTTCGAGCTGATCCAGTACAAGCCCAGCACCGAGAAGGTGCACGAAACCCCGCTGCTGATCTTTCCGCCCTGGATCAACAAGTTCTATATCCTCGATCTGAAGCCGCAGAACAGCTTCATCAAATGGGTGGTCGATCAGGGCTACACGCTGTTCGTGGTCAGCTGGGTGAACCCCGATGCCAGCTACGCCGATGTCGGCATGGATACCTATGTCGAGGAAGGCTTTCTGGAAGCCATCGCCAAGGTGAAGGAAATCTGCGGCGTGAAGTCGATCAACGCCATCGGCTACTGCATCGCCGGCACCACGCTTTCGATGGCCCTGGCGCTGATGGCCAAACGCCGCAACCGTTCGGTGAAATCTGCCACCTTCTTCACCACGCTCACCGATTTTTCCGATCGTGGCGAGGTTGGCGTGTTTCTCGAAGACGATTTCGTTGACGGGCTGGAGGCCGAGGTAACGGAAAAGGGCTTTCTGCGCTCGTATTACATGACCAAGACCTTTTCCTATCTGCGCTCGAACGACCTGATCTATCAGCCCGCGATTCGCAGCTACATGATGGGCGAGGCGCCGCCGGCCTTCGACCTGCTGTACTGGAACGGCGACGGCACCAACCTTCCCGGGCGGATGGTGGTGGAGTATCTGCGCGCGCTGTGCCAACAGAACCGCTTTGCCGATGGCGGTATCGAGCTTTGCGGCAAGACGCTGTCGCTTGAGGGGGTGAAGATACCGCTTTGCGCAATCGCCTGCGAGAGCGATCACATCGCGGCGTGGAAGGCGAGCTTTCGTGGCGTGGCCAGAATGGGGGCGAAGGACAAGACCTTCATCCTTTCCGAATCGGGGCATATCGCCGGCATCGTCAACCCGCCCGCAAAGAAGAAATACGGCCATTACACATCCGAGGCGCCGCTCGACGACCCCGACAACTGGAAGGCGGCGGCCGAGTATCACAAGGGCTCGTGGTGGCCGCGCTGGGAGGAATGGCTGCGCCGGCGTTCGGGCAAGATGGTGGCGGCGCGTGCGCTGCCCGACAATGCGCTTGCCCCCGCGCCCGGCACCTATGTGGTGGCTGATCCCGAGGGCTGACTGTGAGATCGCTGCGTATGCGTTGCGCGTGCCCGATCTCGGGAGAAGAATTTCGCTGCATTGCAGAAATTCTCCTTGAAATGCTGCGCTGCAGCATGTATATCCATTGCAGACGCAGAAACCCGGTGGGCGGGACGGCGTAACAGGAGCAATACCATGGCACAGAACGATTTCACCAAGATGATGCAAGACATGATGGGCAACTTCCCGATGGATGCGAAAGCGATGCAGGATGCGTTCAAGACGCAGGCCGCCATCGGCGAGAAGATGAGCAAGGTCGTGCTGGACGCCGCCGAGAAGTCGGCCGACGTCTCGAGCAAGTGGACCAAGCAGACCCTGGCCCGCATGGGCGATGTCTCGACCCTCAAGACCGAACCGGCCGACTACACCAAGTCGATGACCGACTTCGCTTCGGCCTCGGCCGAGATGGCGTCCGAGCACATGGCCGCCTTCGCCGAAATCGCCAAGCGTGTTCAGATGGATACCGTCGAACTGATGCTGGCCGCCGGCAAGGATATGTCGGCCGAAGCCACCGCCGCCGTGCAGAAGGCGACCGGCGAGATGACCGCCGCCGCCAAGAAGGCGAGCGACGAAATGACCGCTGCGGCGAAGAAAGCCTCCGCGCCGGCGAAGTGATCACGTGATCTTGCGCCCGCCCAAGGCGGCGGGCGCTCTCGCGCGCTTCGGCATCCTCCCTGCCGAAACGTCAGGGCGGGCCTTCGGGCCCGCCTTTTTTTCATATCCCCTGCCGGGCCCCGACCGGGCCCGGCC
>JAFIEG010000109.1 GCA_020832665.1 Pararhodobacter sp.
CAAGATGGCCTATGGCTATTCGCGCTGGTCCTGCCCCTTCGGCCTGTGCCCGATTCCCGGGCGCATTCTCGCCAGCGAGCCCGAGCGCGGCGATATCGTGGTGTTCCGGCACCCGGTCTCGGGCGCCGATTACATCAAGCGCGTCATCGGCCTGCCCGGCGACACGGTGCAGATGCGCGCCGGGGTGCTGTATCTGAACGGCGAGGCGATCGCGCAGGAGCCCGATGGCGTGTTTGAAGAACTCTACGAGCGCCAGGGCTCGGTCGGCCAGTTTCCGCGCTGCGAGAATGCGCCGGTAGGCCAGGGCGGCACCTGCACCAAGTCACGCTATATCGAGACATTGCCGGGCGGGCGGCAATATCCGGTGCTGAATATCGAGGATGGCGGCTTTGGCGACAACACGCCGCTCTATACCGTGCCCGAGGGGCATTTCTTCTTCATCGGCGACAACCGCGACAATTCGGTTGACAGTCGCACGCCGCAGAATGTGGGCGGTGTCGGCGTCGTGCCCTTCGAGAACCTGATCGGCCGCGCCAACCGGGTGGTCTTTTCCTCGGCCGGCACATCGATGTTGGCCTTCTGGACCTGGCGCAGCGACCGATTCTTCCACCGCCTGCAGTGAACGAAATGCGGCTGTCGAGGGAAGCAGAGGCCTTCAGCGAAAGGCTCGGCCACAGCTTCAAACGGCCAGAACTGCTCTTGCGCGCCCTCACCCATGCCTCGATCGGTTCGAAGACCCGGCCCGACAACCAGCGGCTGGAGTTTCTGGGCGACCGGGTGCTGGGGCTGGTGATTGCCGAGGCGCTGCTGGCCGCCGATCTCGACGCCGTCGAGGGCCAGCTGGCGCCGCGTTTCAACGCGCTGGTGCGGCGCGAGACCCTGGCCGCGGTGGCGCGCGAGATCGAGCTTGGCGCGGTGCTGCGGATGGGGCGCTCGGAAATGCTTACCGGCGGGCGGCGCAAGGACGCGCTCCTTGCCGATGCGATGGAGGCGGTGATCGCAGCGGTTTATCTTGATGACGGGCTGGAAGGCGCGCGCCGGATCATCCTGCGCCACTGGCGCCAGCTTCTCGCCACCGTCGCCGCCGATGCGCGCGACGCGAAGACAGCGCTGCAGGAGCTTGTGCAGGCGCGGGGCGAGCCGCCACCGGTCTATACCGAGATCGCCCGCGAAGGGCCGCCCCATGCGCCGCTGTTCACCATCGAGGCAAGGCTGGCCGACGGCACCAATGAGCGCGCGCAGGCGGGAACCAAGCGGCAGGCGGAACAGGAAGCGGCGCAGGCGCTGCTGACAAGGCTGGAGCGGCAGACATGAGCGAGACCATCACCGACAGCGACGAAACCGCACCGGGCCGCGCCGGCTTCGTGGCCCTGATCGGCGAGCCCAATGCCGGCAAGTCCACGCTGCTCAACCGCATGGTGGGCGCCAAGGTATCGATCGTCACCCACAAGGTGCAGACCACGCGCACGCGCATCCGCGGCGTGGCGATGGAGGGCAACGCGCAGATCGTGTTCATCGACACGCCGGGCCTGTTCCGCCCGCGCCGCCGGCTTGACCGTGCCATGGTCGCCGCCGCCTGGGGCGGTGCTGCGGATGCCGATATCGTGGTGCTGCTGATCGAGGCCCATCGCGGCCTTACCGAAGGCGTGCGCGCCATCCTCGACACGCTACGCGACCGGCTACCCAAGGCAACGCCGGTGGCGCTGGCGATTAACAAGATCGACCGCGTCAAGGCCCCGGTGCTGCTGGCGCTGTCGAAAGAGATGAGCGAAGCTTATCCCTTCGCGCAGACTTTCATGATCTCGGCCGAGAAGGGCCATGGCTGCGACGTTCTGAAGACCTGGCTTGCCGGGGCGCTCCCCGAAGGCCCGTGGCTTTACCCCCCCGACCAGATCGCCGATCTGCCGCTGCGCATGATCGCCGCAGAGATCACGCGCGAGAAATGCACGCTGCGACTGCACCAGGAACTGCCCTATGAGATGACGGTCGAAACTGAAGGCTGGGAAGAGCGCAAGGACGGCTCGGTGCGCATCGACCAGATCATCTATGTTGGCCGCGACGGCCACAAGGGCATCGTGCTGGGCCATGGCGGCGAAACGCTCAAGGCCATCGGCAAGGCCGCGCGCGCCGATATTGGCGCCTTTCTCGAACGGACGGTGCATCTGTTCATCCAGGTCAAGGTCAGGGCCGGCTGGCAGGACGAGGCCGAGCGCTACGGCGCGATGGGGCTGGATTTCAGGGACGGGCGCTGATGCCCGGGCGCCCCTGCCCCGCCCCTGGCGCCATGCCGGCGCCATGACCGCGCGGCTGACCGCCGATTTCTGGGTGCATGCCTATCTGGCAAGGCTGCGGCTGGCGGGGATACCGGCCTATGTGCTGGCGCATGGCGACGATCAGGCCGGCGCGGTGCTGGTGAAGCTGGCAACGCTCGACGGGCAGGCCAAGCTGTACCAGCGGCTGTTCGACCCCATGGCCGAAACTCGCCGCTGGGTGCTGGTCGGTGAGGGCGACGAGGCGGCGATGGACGCGCGCATCGAGCGCGAGCGTGGCCGCGACCGCGATTTGTGGGTGATCGAGATCGAGGATCGCGCCGGCCGCCACCTGCTCGACGAGCCGGGCCTGGAGGGCTGAGACCAGGACAGTTTGATTTCTGCGCTTGAAGAACGGGCGGGCATGCAAGCCGGGGAATCAGAACCGATCAACCGAACCTGATATCAGGCAAAGGATGTCCGGCACGATCCCTTTGGCTGGCCTTCACAGCCATGAAGCGGCACTATGGCGCCAGAGTCGGCCACCCGCCGCCCCGCCATTCGCAAGGAGCTTCCATGCGCGCCAGACATTGCATCCTCATCGGCGCCCCGGTCGATACCGGCCAGCGCCGGCCCGGCTGCCTGATGGGCCCGGCGGCGCTGCGCGTGGCCGGGCTGGCCGGGGCGCTGGAAGCGCTGGGCCACAGCGTCGAGGACCGGGGCGATCTTGCCCCTGCACCGCTACCCGAAGACGTGCAAAGCCCCAACCCTGCCGTGCATGCCCTGCCCGAAACCCTGGCCTGGCAGGCGGCAATCGAAACCGCCGGGCGCGCCGCGCTTGCCGATGGGCTGCCCGTCTATTTGGGCGGCGATCACTCGCTGTCGCTGGGCTCGCTCGCGGCTTCGGCGGCGCATGCGCGCGCGGCGGGGCGGCCGCTCTTTGTGCTGTGGCTCGATGCGCATAGCGATTTTCACACCATCGAAAGCTCGCGAAGTGGAAATCTGCACGGCATTCCCGTGGCCTATGCCGCCGGGCGCGACTGCGCACCGCTGCCGCCCTTTCCCGCGCCGGTGCCGGCGGAGAATATCTGCCTATTCGGCATCCGCTCGGTCGATCCGGCCGAGCATGCGGCACTCTGGGCGCAGGGCATCGCCCCCTTCGACATGCGCCAGATCGACGAGCAGGGCATCACCGCCCCGCTGCGCGGCTTTCTCGATCGGGTGGCGGCGGCGGGCGGGCATCTGCATGTCTCGCTTGATGTCGATTTCCTCGACCCGGCCATCGCGCCGGCGGTGGGTACTACCGTGCCCGGCGGCACCAGCTTTCGCGAGGCGCATCTGGTGATGGAGCTGGTCCATGAATCGGGGCTGGTTAGCGCCGTAGATCTGGTCGAACTGAACCCGTTTCTGGACGAGCGCGGGCGCACCGCGCATCTGATGGTCGATCTCATGGCCTCGCTGATGGGCAAGAAGGTCTTTGACCGGCCCACCCGCGCCTGGCGCGGCCGCGTCTGAGTTGGCACAACGCGCGTCGGGGGCGGGCTGGCTTGCCGCGCCGGTTTCAATTTGATCGCTCGCGCTATAGGCTGCCGCCACAAGGCCGAACTCGTCGCGCCGGCCGCAATTCAGCAAGGAGCCGGGCATGCCGCCACCTAAGGATCAGCCCGCCATCCATGCGGTGCGACTGGGCACCACGGGGCGCGGCAGCATGCACCCCGAACACCGCTACGGCTCGCGCCTGCCGCAGCTTGTCTGGCTGCTTTTCTCGCGCCGCTGGGTGCATGACGTGCCGGTGCACTTCTTCGCCATCGAGCACCGCGAGGGGCTGGTGCTGTTCGATACCGGGCTCGACCCTGAAATCGGCGTCGATCCGCGCGGCTATCTGGGCAGCGCAATCGGCGAGTTCTTCCTGCGCCGGCTGTTTCGCTGGAAGCTGGGCCCCGAGGATGCGCTCGTGCCCCAACTGGCGCGGATGGGCCACAAGCCCGAGGCGGTGCGGCTGGTTGTCTTCTCGCATCTGCATTTCGACCATACCGGCTGCATCGCGCAGGTTCTGCACGCGCCACTGATGGCCCCGCGAAGCGAATGGGATGTGCTCTCGCAGCCCCACCCCGAGCGGCAATGGTATCTGCGCCAGCATCTCGACATTCCCGGTGCGCAATGGTCGCTTTTCGACCTGAAACCCTGCACCGACCCGGCGCTGGCGCCTTTCGGGCAATGCCACGACGTGATGGGCGACGGCTCGATCACGCTCTTGCCGACACCGGGGCACACGGCGGGCTCGGTCTCGATGCTCTTGCGCAGCGCCGGCATGCCGCCGCTCTTGCTGGTCGCCGATCTGTGCTTCGAAGAGGAAATGCTGATGCAGGACCGGCTGCCCGGCGTAGCCGAGGATAATGATGCCCTGCTGGAAAGCTACGCGAAGGTGCGCGCCCTGCGCGAGGCGCTGCCGGGGCTGGTGATCCTGCCCAGCCACGACATGGGCACCGCTGCGCGTCTGGCCCAGGCGATGGGCGGCCAGGACAAGCCGGGCTGAGGAATGCGCCAAACGGCCATGCAAGGCGGTTCCACGCCCCCGGCGCCGGTGGCGCCGAACGGCCAATCAGCCCTGCGCGTTGAAGAAATCGTGGATCTTTCGCGCCAGCGCCTCTGACACACCGGGCACCGCCATCAGATCGGACAACCCCGCCCGCGACACCGCCTTGGCCGAGCCGAAATGTGCCAGCAGCGCGCGTTTTCGCGCCGCGCCGACGCCGGGGATTTCATCGAGCGGCGTGCGGCTTGATGCCTTGGCGCGCTTTGCACGGTGGCTGCCGATGGCGTAGCGATGCGCCTCGTCGCGCAGGCGCTGGACAAAATACAGCACCGGGTCATTCATGCGCAGCGCAAAGGGTCGCTGGCCGGGGCGGTGGAACAATTCCTTGCCGGCGTCGCGGTCAACCCCTTTGGCGACGCCCACAACCGGCACATCACCCACCCCCAGCCCGGCCAGAATGCCCGCCACCGCCGAGACCTGCCCCGCGCCGCCATCGATGAGCAGCAGGTCGGGCCAGCTATCGCCCTCGCGGTCGGGGCCTTCTTCCAGCAGCCGCGAAAAGCGCCGCGTGAGCATCTCGCGCATCATGGCGAAATCATCGCCCGGTGTCAGCGCATCGTCGCGGATGTTGAACTTGCGATACTGGCTCTTGAGAAAGCCCTCGGCACCGGCCACCACCATCGCCCCCACCGCATGCGCGCCCTGGATATGGCTGTTGTCATATATCTCCACCCGGCGCGGCGGCGCCTCCAGCCCCAGCGCCTCGGCCAGCCCGGCCAGCAGGCGCGTCTGCGCGGCGCCCTCGGCCATGCGCCGGCCCAGGCTTTCGCGGGCGTTGCGCGCGGCATTCTCGACCAGCTCGGCCTTCTCGCCGCGCTGCGGCACGCGCAGCTCGACATTGCGCCCGGCGCGAGCGCAAAGCAACTCGCGCACCAGTTCCTCGTCCTCGACCGGATGCGACAAGAGGATCAGCCGCGGCGGCGGCTTGTCATCGTAGAACTGCGCCAGAAATGCCTTGAGCACCTCGGGTTCCTCGGCGCCGGCGCCGGTGCGCGGGTAGAAATCGCGATTGCCCCAGTTCTGGTTGGCACGGATGAAGAAAACCTGCACGCAGGCCTGTCCGCCTTGCATGTGCAGGGCAATGACATCGGCCTCGGCCACGCCGCGCGGGTTGACACCCTGGCTTTCCTGCACCGCGGTCAGCGCGCGAATACGGTCGCGAAACGCCGCCGCGCGCTCGAATTCCATTGCATCCGAGGCCGCCTGCATCTCTTTCGCCAGCGACTTCTGGATATGCGTGCTGCGCCCTTCCAGAAAGCGCTCGGCATCGGCGACGAGGCCGGCATAATCGGCATCGGAAATCAGCCCCACGCAGGGCCCCGAACAGCGCTTGATCTGGTAAAGCAGGCAGGGCCGCGTGCGGTTTTGAAACACCGAATCGGCGCAGTTGCGCAACAGGAACACCTTTTGCAGCTGGTTAAGCGTGCGGTTGACGGCGCGACCGCTGGCAAAGGGGCCGAAATAGCTGCCCTTGGCGCGCCGCTTGCCCCGGTGCTTGCGGATCTGCGGAAAGGCATGATCCTTCGCAATGAGGATCTCGGGGAAGCTTTTGTCGTCGCGCAGCAGCACATTGTAGACCGGCTTGAGCTGCTTGATGAGGTTTTGCTCGAGCAGCAGCGCCTCGGTCTCGGTGCGCGTGGTCAGGAACATCATCGAGGCGGTCTCGGATATCATCCGCGCGATGCGCGCCGAATGGCCCGAGGGGCGGGCATAGCTTGACACCCGCGCGCGCAGCTGGCGCGCCTTGCCGACATAAAGCACCCGCGACTGCGCATCGAGCATCCGGTAGACGCCGGGCGAATTGTCCAGCGTTCGCAGAAAGGACTGTATCAGCCGATGCCCGGTGAGTGGCTGGCCTTCGTCATCAAGCGGCAACACCTCACACGCTTGGGTTGTGCCCCCGGGGGAGCTGCCGTTTTCCTTGTCTGGGCGGGCAGAATCGCTCATGGCGTCATGTGTCGGGGCGGTGATTCCCCGCCTCGCCTGCACGTTGAGGGATACGAAATCAACCCGAAACCTGTCCACGGTTTCTGTGGATAACTCTGTGGGCGGCTTGCGGGCAGACGGGGTTTTCCGTGGTTTTCGGCAGGGTTCATCGCTTTGCCTAAAAAATAGGCAGAAAGATATCCTTCTGAAATCAATATATAAAATATGCCGACATTGGCAAAGCGCTGAAAAAACAAGGGTTTTTCTGACAGTTCTGTGACATGTGGCTCGTCGGTGGAAAAAGCGGCGGGGCCAGACATGTTTCGTTCACTCCAGGCCCTGGATATCGGGCGTCTGCCAGGCCAGATGCTGGCCGCCATCGACGCATAGAAGCTGGCCGGTCACGGCAGGCGAATCGAGGAAGAAACCCAGCGCCGCAGTCACATCCTCAGGGTTAGCGCCGCGCCGCAGCACGGTGGCGGCGCGCTGGCGGGCGAAGTGCTCTTCGCTTTGCCGACCACCCCGCAGCGTCGGCCCCGGGCCGATGGCATTGACCCTGATCGCTGGTGCCAGCGCCTGCGCGGCGGTGCGGGTAAAGGCCCACAGCCCCATCTTGGCGATGGTATAGGTCATGAATTCGGGGGTGAGCTTGCGCACGCGCTGGTCGATCATGTTGATCACCAGCGAAGTGGCCAGCGGCTCACCGTCGCTGTCGCGCGCGGCCGGCGGCGCCTGGCGCGCAAATTCCTGGGTGAGCACGAAAGGCGCGCGCAGATTAGAGCCGAGATGCCGGTTCCAGCTTTCCGCCGTGGCGGTGTGGATGGTGTCATGCTCGAAGATCGAGGCGTTGTTGACCAGCATATCGAGCGACCCGCCCAGCGCCTGTGCGGCGGCAGGCACCAGCGTTGCCATCGCGCGCTCGTCCAGCAGATCGGCCTGCAAGGTGACGGCGTTGACGCCGCAGGCGCGCGCCTCGGCTGCCGTGTCCTCGGCCGCCACGCGGCTGGTGGCGTAATGCAGCGCCAGATCATGGCCGCGCCCGGCCAGATACAGCGCCATTGCCCGGCCCAGCCGTTTTCCCGCCCCGGTTATCAGCGCCCGCCCTGCCGGTATTGCCTTCATCTCACCCTCCGCCAGTGCTCATGCCGAACAGTGACAGCACATAGAGTGCATAGAAGACAATCAACACCACCCCCCAGAAACGCGTGATGGCGCGCCCGGTCAGGATGAAGGCGCCAAGCAGCACCGAGGTGCCCAGCATCACCCAAAGGTCGAAGCGCAGCATCTCGGGCGGCACCGGGATGGTGCCGAAGAACGCCGCCACGCCGATGATGCCCAGCAGGTTGAACACGTTCGAGCCCAGCACATTGCCCAGCGCCACACCGGCCTCGCGCCGCCAGGCAGCCATGGCGGTGGTGGCCAGTTCGGGCAGCGAGGTGCCCACCGCCACAAGGGTAAGCCCGATCACCGCCTCGCTGACCCCCAGCACGGTGGCGATGTTGACCGAGCCCGTCACCAGAAACTGGGCGCCGATGGGCAGGCCGATCAGGCCCAGAACCAGAAACAGCGCGATGCGCCAGCCGGAGATCGAATCATCGGCCCCCTCCAGCGCGGCCGGATCGGTAGCGGCCGCTGCAGCCGCAGCCGCTCGGCCATTTTCGACCTGCGCGTGGCGGGCGCGGGCGTAGCAATCGAACAGCATCCAGCCCAGCCCGGCCAGCAGCACCAGCCCGTGCCACCAGACAAAGGCGCCGGTGAAGGCCAGCGCGATGAACAGCACGCTGGCAGCGATCATGATCCACAAATCACGGGTCAGGCCCCGGTCCACGGCGATGGCGCCGATCAGCGCCGGGATGCCCAGCACCAGCAGCACATTGGCGATGTTCGAGCCGATTACATTGCCCAGTGCCAGCGCCGGCACGCCGGCCAGCACCGCGCCCACCGAGACGAAAAGCTCGGGCGCCGAGGTGCCGAAGGAAACCACCGTAAGCCCGACGATGACCGCGGGAATGCCCAGCCGCAGGCTGAGATTGACCGCGCCCCTGACCAGCACATCGCCAGCGGCGACGAGAAGCGCCAGCCCCCCCGCCACCAGCACCAGATCGAGCAGCATCACCGATACTCGCAATCGTCGCGTTCGCAGGGCCCAGGCGAGGTGGTCAGGTTTATCCGCCGACAGCGCGGGCAGCGCAGCCGGTCCAGCGCCTTGCGCTCAGGCGGCTTGCCCAGGCGCAGGAACTTGTGCAGCGCACCCATGACCAGCATGAAGACCAGAAACAGCGAAACGACCTTCAGCAGCATCTCAGACCCCCAGCCTGGCGCGCAGCGCGCGTTCCTCGGCGGCAATCAGCGCCGCCTCGGCCATCTGTGCCCCCGCCTGGCCCAGCCCCAGCCGCGACATGAGCGAGCGGCGCACGCCATAGGGCACGATGCGCACCTTCTTGCCATAGCGTTCGCGCAGAACAGCGCGGGCATGGCCAATACCGTCGGCCAGGCCCAGCTCGACAGCCTCGGAGCCCAGCCAGTATGAGCCATCGAACAACTCGGCCTCGGTGCTCAGCTTGGCGCCGCGACGGGCGCGTATCTCGGTGATGAAGGTCTCATGCAGCTGTTCGAGCAGCCGGTTGAGCCGCTCGACATCCTCGGGTTTTTCGGGGCAGAACAGATCGAGCTGGCTTTTCGAGCGCCCGGCGGTGTGGATGCGCCGCTCGATGCCGTGGCGGTCGATCAATTCGTGAAAGCCGAAGCCGGCGGAAATTACCCCGATCGAGCCCAGGATCGAGCAGGCATCGCAATGGATGTCGTCGGCGGCGCTGGCCAGCCAGTAGCCGCCCGAGGCGGCGACATCCTCGACGAAGGCATGCACCTGCACCCCGGTTTCGTCGGCCAGCGCGCGGATGCGCGCGGCGATCAGCGAGGATTGCGCCGGCGAGCCGCCGGGCGAGTTGATCGCCAGCGCCACTGCCTTCGGCCTTCCGGCGCGAAAGGCGCGCTCCAGCACCGGCGCCAGCGCGGCATCGTTGAGCGCATTGGTGCCGCGCGCGGCAATCATGCCCTGCAGGCGCACGAGGTTCACGCGGGGGGCTCGCCGGAACAGTCGCGCGGGCAGGGAGAGCGGTTTTTCCATCGCCCTGATGTAGGCTGGCGCGGCGCGCACAACAAGCCCCCGAGCGGCGCCGTCGCGGTGTGTTTGCGCCGCCACGGCACAGGCCGCAGGCAAGCGGTTTCGAAACCGTGTGGCCGGTGCGCGATCCACCGCTTGCCGGCAGGGCGATGGGCAGGCAAGCTGCGGGCCGGGCAGCAATCGGCGGCAAGCGGGGCGTGCCATGATCGAAAAGCTGGAGATGTTCATCGCGCTGGCCAATGAGCGCCATTTCGGCCGCGCCGCGCAGGCGCATGGCGTCACCCAGCCCACGCTTTCGGCCGCCATTCGCCAGCTCGAGGGTGATCTGGGCGTGCAACTTGTCTCGCGCGGGGCGCGCTTTCAGGGGCTGACGCCCGAGGGCGAGCGGGTGCTGGACTGGGCGCGGCGCATCGTCAGCGACACCCGCCAGATGCGCGAGGAGATGCGCGCCCGCCGCAAGGGCCTGGGCGGCACGCTGCGGCTGGGGGTCATTCCCACCGCGCTGCCGATGGTGGCCGATCTGGCCGGCCCGTTCCTGGAGCGCCACCCCAATGTCCGGCTGCAGATCCTGTCGCGCACCTCAGTCGAGATCCTCGCCGAGATGGAGGCGCTGCAGATCCATGCCGGGATCAGCTATCTCGACAACGAACCGCTTGGCCGGGTCAGCACCGTGCCCTTCTATACCGAGCGCTACCGGCTGCTCTTGCGTCATGATCACCCGCTTGCCGGGGCCGGGCGGGTGGCGTGGGAGGCCGTTGGCGGGCTCAGGCTGGGGCTTCTGGTGGGCAGCATGCAGAACCGGCGCATCATCGATCAGCGGCTGGCGCGCGCCGGGGTGCGGGTGGAAGCGATGCTGGAATCGAATTCGCTGCTGGCGCTGGTCGGGCAGGTTCTGGCCGGGGGCTGGGCGACGGTGCTGACCGAAGAGGCGGCGGCGATGTTCGGCGGGCGCGCCGATCTGGTCGCGCTGCCGATCGTGGAAAGCGGCAGCGAGGTGCCGGCGCATCAGGTTGGGCTGATCGCCCCCTGGCGCGAGCCGCACACCCCCCTGCTGGCGGCGCTTCTGGACGAGGCGACGCGGCTGGCGCGCCGGCGCGGCGGGCAGGCGGGGCGCTGAGCGCGGCGGGCGCGCGTGCCGGCTGGCCCCTCTGTGGTGCGAGGGGCATGCGGGGCTGTGGGG
>JAFIEG010000110.1 GCA_020832665.1 Pararhodobacter sp.
CATAAGGGTCATCCTCTGAGAGTTTTACCCTCTCGGAAACCCGGGGCGGTTCAGTCAATTTGGGGAAGGTCGGATGAAACTGCCATGGGTCACGCATTTCTGTCGATCCGTGCTTTGGACAAGCGATCAATAATGGAATCCTTAGGGATCTCAACAGAATCGTGAAATGAAGGAAGAACCGGATGGTCTGGTCGCTTGTGACGCTTGTTTGTGCCGCACTGGCAAAGATTGCGATTGCCGCTCTCGCACAAGGACGTCGCTCGGAGGCGACCGCGATGCGCTGGCGTCGGCACGCTCTTGTCGCAGCGCCATGCTTCCTGCTGGCCCTGCCTGCTTCGGCACAGTCAGTCAGTTATTCTGGGGTCTCGCCCAGCACCTTCTCCAGCGTCGGTGAGACTCTGACCGTTTCGCTCCAGGTCAGCAGCGGCAACTACTATTTCACTACTGGGCTGCAGGTTTCGGGGTGGGATTTCACGAGTATACGCTGCCCGACGATTTTGGGGCAATCGACGGTCACTTGCACCGCCGAGTACACGACAACCAGCGCCATGAATGTAATCTTCTCAGGAGGAAGCTACACGCTCCTGCGATCAGATGGCGGTCCCCTCAGCGGCCAGATCGGCGGGTCCGTGACTTGAAACCTACGAGGCTCCGCCCCCGCCGCCTGCGCCCCAGATATCGGTCACCCCGACCAGCGCATCCGCATCCGGCCCGGCAGGCGGGCCGTTCAGTGCCATTACGCTTACCGTGGCGAATACCGGCTCCGGCGACATGAACCGGGATCTCTTCAGCGGTACGGATGACTGGCTGGCTCTGACTCCGAGTTCCGGTTTCGTGGCTGCCGGGCAGTCAATGCAGGTGTCCGTAGGCTTCACCGGGGCCGCGCTCAGCTTCGGTGAGGGGGAGCATATTCTGCTTCCAACAATAGCGACTTTGCTCGAACGTGACTTTGCCGAGCATGGCGTCTTCATCGTCAATGTTGGGAACACTGGTCTCGGAAGATTTGCTCGTATCTTCCAAAGACGCGCGGTTGCGAAGCAAAGGGCAAGTCGGTTCCACGCGCCTAGATGGATGCAGCCTTCGCGGAAGTCATGAAGAGTTTGGAACCTGCGCGCGGTCTCTTCGATCTGGCGAAGGCCATGTTGCGCGATGCTTGGGATATCCGGTTGTCGGTCGCTCGAAGTGAGCGAGAAGAGCTACAGAAGCAGCTCAAAGACGTGGATCGGCAGATCGAAAACCTACTTGATCGGATCGTCGATGCAGCGAGCGCGTCGGTCGTCAGTGCCTATGAAACTCGGATCGAAAAGCTGGAACGGCAGAAGATGGTTCTTGCAGAGAAAGTCGAAAAAACAGTGCCTCCGAAGGGACGGCTGGAGGACTGTATTGAAGTATCCCTGAAATTTCTCTCAAGCCCTTGGAATATATACAAAAATATAGGTTATGTGATGCAGCAAACAGTGCTCAGATTGGTCTTTTCTGAGCCACTCAGATACGGCCAAAACGGGGTGTATGGAACTCCGAATTTATCCTTCCCTTTCAAGTGCTTAGAGGGAATTTCCGGATTAAAAAGCGAGATGGTGCTGCGAGAGAGGATTGAACTCTCGACCTCTCCCTTACCAAGGGAGTGCTCTACCACTGAGCTACCGCAGCGTTCGCGGGCGGTGGATAGACGCAAATCCGGTCTGGCGCAAGCGCAATCTGGACGGTTTTCCACCCCTGCGTTATGAGGGTTGTCATGAACGCATCCAGCCATGACAACAACCATGCCGGCCCTCCCGGTGGCGGTGCCGCGTCGCCTGCCGCATCGCGGCGCGCCGAGCGGTTGAAATCGGCGCTGAAGGCCAATATCGCGCGACGCAAGGCTCAGGCCCGCGCCCGGGCGGCGGCGAGCAAAGAGGCATCCGGCGAGAAAAGCGAGAGCAGCCATGACTGACGCCCGATACGAGGATGCCGATGAGCGCCCGCTGCGTCTGCTGGCGCGCGATGGCGAGGATCTGAGTGTGATTTCGGCGCTGGTGCAGGATGCCGTGCTTACCGGCGCCGATCTGAAATACTTGCCCGGCGCGCGCCGCTTCTCGCTTCTGATCAACCGGTTTCGCTGGGAAAACAACGCAAGCGCGCAATCGCCGGGCCGACCGCATGAGCGGGTGCGTTCGCTCATCGTCATTCACGATGTGTTGCATGTGCGCCAGCAGGGGCTGGACGAGCGCAGCGCCGATACCGTGCTGTCGCTGCTGGCCATCGAATTCACGCCGTCCGAGGCAAGCAGTGCCGTGCCCGCTGAGCCTGCCGCCGGCACCGATGCGCCCGCCGTTCCGGGCCGGGTGACGCTGGTCTTTGCCGGCGATGGCGCGGTGGCGCTGGATGTCGAATGCCTCGAGGTGAATCTTGGCGATGTCACTCGCCCCTATCTTGCCCCCTCGCGCCTGGCGCCCGAACACCTGCTCGGGCCGGGCGCCGACTGACTGGATGCCCCGATGCCCCATTTCCTGAACAGCCGCGAGTGCGGTTTCGCGCCGGCGCTTGCCGCGCTCATGGGCGCCAAGCGCGAGGATTCGCCCGATGTCGATGAAACCGTCGCCCGTATCATCGCCGATGTGCGGGCGCGCGGTAATGCGGCGCTGATCGAGCTGACGGCGAAATTCGACCGGCTGGTGCTGACGCCTGACACACTTGCCTTCAGCCCCGCCGAGATCGAGGCCGAATGCGCCCGCGTGCCCGATGACGAGCGCGAAGCGCTGGAACTGGCCGCCCAGCGCATCCGCGCCTATCACGCGCGCCAGCGGCCCGAAGATGCGCGCTGGACCGATGACAGCGGCGCCGATCTGGGCTGGCGCTGGTCGCCGGTGCAGGCGGCGGGGCTTTATGTGCCGGGGGGGCTGGCCTCTTACCCGTCCTCGGTGCTGATGAACGCGATACCGGCGCAGGTGGCGGGGGTGGAAAAGCTGGTCATCGCTTGCCCCACCCCCGGCGGCGTGGTGAACCCGCTGGTGATACTGGCCGCCAGACTGGCCGGGGTCGATACCATCTATCGCATCGGCGGGGCGCAGGCGATCGCGGCGCTGGCCTTCGGCACCGAGAGCATTGCCCCGGTCGACAAGATCACCGGGCCGGGCAACGCCTTTGTCGCGGCGGCCAAGCGGCGGGTGTTTGGACGTGTGGGCATCGACATGATCGCAGGCCCGTCGGAGATACTGGTCATCGGTGACGGCACCGGCGATCCCGACTGGATCGCGCTCGACATGCTCAGCCAGGCCGAGCATGACGAAAGCGCGCAGGCGATCCTGATCACCACCTCCGAAGACGAGGCGCGCGCCGTGTCGGCCGCCATCGAGCGCCATCTCGAAACGCTTGAGCGGCGCGATATCGCCGGCGCCAGCTGGCGCGATTACGGCATCGTCATCATCGCCCGTGACCTGGAAGAGGCCGCGCAGCTGTCGAACCGTTTCGCGCCCGAGCATCTGGAACTTTGCGTGGCCGATCCCGACGCGCTCCTGCCCGCCATCCGCCATGCCGGCGCGGTGTTCCTTGGCCACTGGACGCCCGAGGCGATCGGCGATTATGTCGGCGGGCCGAACCATGTGCTGCCCACGGCGCGCTCGGCGCGGTTCTCCTCGGGTTTGTCGGTGCTCGATTTCATGAAACGCACCACCATCGCGCGCATGACCCCGCAGGCGCTGGCCGCGATCGGCCCGGCGGCCGAGCGGCTGGCGATATCGGAAAGCCTGCAGGCGCATGGGCTGAGCGTGCGCGCCAGGCTCGACCGGCTCAACCGTGGTTGAGTTTGGCGGGTTTCAGTGACCGAGGCCGGCGCGGGCGCCACATTCGACGGCGGCCATGCCCCGGCGGACTGGGCCCCGGGGCATGGCCATTGCAAGCCTGTGCTCAGCCGACGACGTTGAACGCGGGCCCGTAGGGGTAGCCGGTGATGTTCTCGGCGCCGTCCTCGTTGATGATCAGGATGTCATGCTCGCGATAGCCGCCGGCGCCGGGCCGGCCCTCGGGGATGGTCAGCATCGGCTCCATCGAGATGACCATGCCGGGCTCCAGCACCGTCTCGATATCTTCGCGCAGTTCCAGCCCCGTCTCGCGGCCATAGTAATGGCTCAGAATTCCGAAGCTGTGGCCATAGCCGAAGCTGCGATATTGCAGCAATTCGCGCTCGGCGAGGAAGTCGTTGATTTGCGCCGTGACCCGCGCGCAGCTGGCGCCGGGTTTCAGCAGGCTCATACCGTATTCATGCGCGGCGATATTGGCCTGCCAGATGGCAAGCGAGGCATCATCGACCTCGCGCAGGAACATGGTGCGCTCAAGCGCGGTGTAATAGCCTGAAATCATCGGGAAGGTGTTCAGGCTGAGGATGTCGCCCACCGCGAGCCGGCGTGCCGTGACCGGGTTATGCGCGCCATCGGTGTTGATGCCTGACTGGAACCAGACCCATGTGTCGCGATACTCGGCTTGCGGGAAGCGCCGCGCGATCTCGGTCTCCATCGCGTCGCGCCCGGCCATCGCCACATCAATCTCGCGCGCGCCTTCGCGCACCGCGCCGCGAATGGCATGGCCGCCGATATCGGCCACCGCCGCGCCGTCGCGAATCAGCGCCAGCTCGGCGGGCGATTTGCGCATGCGCTGGCGCATCGTGGCCGCCGCCAGGTCGACGCGCGCGCGTGGCGCCAGAAAGGTATCGAGCCTTTCCGACTGCGCCAGCGTCAGATGGTCGCCCTCATAGCCGATGGCGCGGCCCTGGCCCGCGACATGCGCCACTGCGCGCCAGAAATTGTCGCGTGCCCAGTCGGTATAGGTCAGGTTGTCGCCATGGCTGCGCCGCCAGGGCTGGCCACCATCGATGCCGGCACTGATGGTTGCGCTGTCGGTGGCGGTGACCACCAGCGCGTAGGGCCGGCCGAAGGCGCAATAGAGAAAGCCCGAATAATACGCGATGTTGTGCATCGAGGTGAAAATGGCGGCCTCGATGCCGGCCTCCTCCATCGCCGCGCGCAGCAGCGAAAGGCGGGAATCGTATTCGGCCGGGGCAAAGGGCAGGGCGCGCTCGCCCTGGTGAAAACGGAAATGGGCTGGACGCTGGGTCATTGTCGGACCTCCGCTTCGGGGTCTCGACCATGGCGCGAGACCCGATGGATCCCGGCGTGCAGGACGTGGCGGCCGGCAGCGGCCGCAAGCATCGGGCCGAACCCGGCCCCGTGGCGACGCCATCGCCACGCGCTCGTGCGGACAAATAGCGCAGCTACCGTGCCCCGGCAAGCTGCGCCTTGATCCCGCAAGGGGGGTAAGGCATCACGGTGGCGCCGTCCTTTGGGAATATCCGCATGAACCGCATCTGCCATATCGAGATCGACGACAGCGGCCTGCCCGCGCCCACGCCCGAGATCGAGCAGGAGCGCCGCGTTGCCGTCTTCGACCTGCTGGAAGACAACTCGCTGGCGCTGCCCGCCCGCGACGGACGTGCGGTGCCGCCGGGCCCCTACCGGCTGGCCATGGCCGTGCGCGAGAAGCGGCTGGTTGTCGAGATCACGCTCGAAGGCGGCGACAAGGTGGCCGAGTTCCACCTGAGCCTGGGGCCGTTTCGGCAGGTGATCAAGGATTACTTCCAGATCTGCGGCAGCTATTTCGATGCCGTCAAGCGCCTGCCGCCAAGCCAGATCGAGGCCATCGACATGGCCCGCCGCGGCATCCATAACGAGGGCGCGCGCATCCTCGTCGAGCGGCTAGAGGGCAAGGCCGAGATCGATATCGACACCGCGCGGCGCCTGTTCACGCTGATTTGCGTACTCAACCGCGGGGGCTGAGGCTTGGGCAAGGCGTTTCCCCAATCGGTGCTGTTTTGCTGCGATCACAACGCGGTGCGCTCGCCCATGGCCGAGGCGATGATGAAGAAATTCTACGGCCAGCGCGCCTATGTGCAATCGGCCGGAGCGCGAAACGATTTCGAGATCGACGGCTTTGCCATCGCCGTCTGCGCCGAGATCGGCGTCGAGCTGTCGCGCCACCGCTCGCGCAGTTTCGACGAGATGTCGCAATGGGGCGATGATCTATCCGCATTCGATCTGATCGTGGCGCTGTCGCCGGCCAGCCAGCGGGCGGCACTGGAACTGACGCGCCATGCCCATATCGATGTCGAGTACTGGCCGGTGATGGACCCCACGGGCCTGGGCGAGACGCGCGCCGACAAGCTGGCAGCCTATCGCCAGACGCGCGAGCAGATCAGGGCGCGGATGGTGGAACGCTTCGGCCCGCCCGAGGCGTGAGCGAGGGGCGCGAGGGGCAAAGGGGGGCGCTGCCCCCCGTCGGCTGCGCCGACTCCCCCCGGCGTATTTCTGGCAAGATGAAGGAGGCAGGGGCATGAGTGAAGAGGCGGGGCGCGGGCGCAAGGTGGTGGAGGCTTACTTTGCCGCTTTCAATGCCAATGATGCCGAGGGGATGCTGGCGCTGGTGACGGACGATGTGGAACATCACGTCAATCAGGGCGCGGTGCGGCGCGGGCGCGCGGCCTTTGCCGAGTTCTGTGCGCATATGGGGGTGAGCTATCGCGAGGAATTGCGCGACATGGTGATCTTCGTCAGCGAGGATGGCACGCGCGCGGCGGCGGAATTCGTGGTGCATGGCGAGTATCTGCAGACCGACCCGGGCCTGCCCGAGGCGCGCGGGCAGCGCTATGTGTTGCCGGCGGGCAGTTTTTTCACCCTGCGCGGGGGCAAGATCGCGCGGGTGGCGACGCATTACAATTTGCAGGACTGGATTGCACAGGTATCAAGATGAGGGTGGAGGCGCTGAGAGGCGCGGCGCTCGAGGCTGCGCTCGACGATGTGGCGCGGCTGCGCATTGCCGTGTTTCGCGACTGGCCCTATCTTTATGACGGCGACTTTGCCTATGAGCGGCGCTATCTGGAGCCCTATCGCACCAGCCCCGGCGCGATAATGGTTGGCGCGTTCGATGGCGCCCGACTGGTCGGGGCGGCGACCGGCACGCCGATGGAGGATCATGCCGATGATTTCGCCGCCGCATTTGCCGGCACCGGGCTCGATCTGGGCGATATCTTCTATTGCGCCGAATCGGTCTTGTTGCCCGAATACCGGGGGCGCGGCCTGGGGCATCGCTTCTTCGATCTGCGCGAGGCACATGCGCGCGCGCTGGGCCGGCGTTTTGTGGCCTTTTGCGGCGTTGTGCGCCCCGAGGATCATCCGGCGCGACCGGTCGCTTATCGCCCGCTGGACGGTTTCTGGCGCGCGCGCGGCTATGCGCCGCTGCCCGGCGTGGTGGCGCATTTCGGCTGGAAGGATGTCGGTGAAGCGGAAGAGACGCGAAAGCCGCTGCAATTCTGGATAAGGGAGCTGACATGAGTGACCGGGTAACCATCGCCGCCGCCGCCTATAATCTGGACTGGTTCGAGCGTTTTGCCGATTACGAGGCCAAGATCGCCGCCTGGGTGGGTGATGCCGCCGGGCAGGGTGCGCAGCTTTTGGTCTTTCCCGAATATGGCGCGATGGAGCTGGCCAGCCTGGGCGGCAAGGCGGTGGCGGCTGATCTGGAGGGCGCGCTGTCCGAGGTGGCGCGTCATCGCCCCGCTGCGGATGCGCTGCATTGCCGGCTGGCGGCGCAGCACGGGGTGTATATCCTTGGCGGATCGGGGCCGGTTTTCACTGGAAACCGCCCGGTGAACCGCGCCACGCTTTATGGCCCCGGCGGGGTGATCGGCCATCAGGACAAGCAGATCATGGTCCGCTTCGAGCGCGAGGAATGGGATGTGGTGCCCGGAAGCGAGGGGCTGACGCTGTTTGACACGCCGCTGGGCCGCATCGGCGTGGTGATCTGTTATGACAGCGAATTTCCGCTTCTGGCGCGCGAACTGGTCGAAGCCGGCGCCGAGATCCTGCTGGCGCCGTCCTGCACCGAGACCCGCGCGGGGTTTTACCGCGTGCGCGTCGGGGCCATGGCACGGGCGCTTGAGAACCAGTGTGTTGCGGTGCATTCGCCGCTGGTGGGCGATGCCCCCTGGTGTGCCGGCTGCGAGGAAAACACAGGCCGCGCCGCGCTTTACGGCCCGCCCGATCGCGGCTGGCCCGAGAGCGGCATCATTGCCGAGGGCGCTTTCGATGCCCCGGGCTGGGTGCTGGCCGAGATCTCGCGCGCCCAGATCGCCAATACACGCGCCGATGGCGTGGTGCTCAACCATCGGCACTGGGCCGAACAGGGCGAGCGGCTGTCAACCCCTCTTGTTCGGCGCAGCGCAAGTTAAATCTTGAAATTTTTCCCGTCAGGCCCCATTTAAGGCGCGCCCGCCGCAAGCGGGCGATGAAAGCAAGGAGTGACCATGGCCAAGGAAGAACTGCTCGAATTTCCCGGCGTCGTGAAGGAGCTCCTGCCGAATGCGACGTTTCGGGTCGAGCTGGAGAACGGCCATGAGATCATCGCGCATACGGCAGGAAAGATGCGCAAGAACCGCATCCGTGTTCTGGCGGGCGACCGGGTGCAGGTGGAAATGACGCCCTATGATCTGACCAAGGGCCGGATCAATTATCGCTTCAAGTGATGCGCCTGGTCCTGGGTTCGGCCAGCCCGCGCCGGCTGGACCTGCTGGCGCAGTTTGGCATCACTCCCGATGCCATCCGCCCCGCGGACATTGACGAGACACCGCACAAGGGAGAGCTGCCGCGCCCTTATTGCGTGCGCATGGCATTTGAAAAGCTGCAGGCCGTTCCCGGCGAGGCTGACGAGTTGGTCTTGTGCGCCGATACCACGGTGGCGCTGGGTCGGCGTATCCTGGGCAAGCCGCGCGATGCCGGCGAGGCGGCGGAATATCTGCTCAAGCTCGGCGGGCGGCGCCACAACGTGATCTCGGCGGTGGCGCTGCGCAGCGGCGCGCGCATCTGGCAGCGCGTGGTGGTGACAGCGGTCAAGATGAAGCGGCTGTCGGATGACGAGCTGAACGCCTATCTGCAAAGCGGCGAATGGCGGGGCAAGGCCGGCGGCTACGCCATCCAGGGCCGTGCCGGAGCCTTCATCCCGTGGATTTCGGGCTCGTTCACCGGGGTCGTGGGCCTGCCGCTGCATGAAACCGCGCAATTGCTGGCGGCGGCGGGGTATCGCGCATGAAGGGCACGGTGCTGGCTCTGGGGCAGATCGGCGAGCGCGAGGTTGCGGCGCTGATCGTGGATGGCCGGCTCGATGAACTGGCGCTGGCGCCCGATAATCTGGCCCCCGGTGCCGTCCTGCGCGGGCGTGCCGGGCGCCCGATGAAGGGCATGGGGGGCATGTTCGTGGAACTGCCCGGCGGGCAGCGCGGCTTTCTGCGCCAGACCAAGGGCATCGCGCCCGGCCAGCCGGTGCTGGTGCAGGTGGCCGGCGTCGCCGAAAAGGGCAAGGCGCCGCCCTTGAGCCTGAAGCTGGCGGTGAAGGGGCGGCACGCGGTGCTGACGCCCGGCGCGCCGGGGCTCAACATTTCCCGTGCGATCCGCGACGAGGCGCAGCGCGAGGGGCTGGGGCGCATCGCCGCCAAAGTGATGGACGGGGCAGACGAAACGCTGGGGCTGATCCTGCGCTCTTCCTGCGCCGAGGCCGCGCCCGAGGAGGTGGCCGAGGAAACCGCCAGCCTGCGCGCGTTGGCCGAGGCGATCGCCGCCGACATCGACGGCCTGCCCGAATTGCTGCTCGCCGCACCTGATCCGAAAGAGCGCGCCTGGCGCGACTGGCCGCTGCCCGATACGGTTGATGACAGCCCCGGCGCGCTTGATCGCCACGGCGTGCTGGCCGCGATCGAGCAGCTTCTGCAGAGCGAACTGGCGCTGCCCGGCGGGGCTTCGATGGCCATCGAGCCCACCCGCGCGCTGGTCGCGGTTGATGTCAATACCGGAGCCGACACCTCGCCGGCGGCGGGGCTCAAGGCCTGCATCGCTGCCGCGCGTGAATTGCCGCGCCAGCTCAGGCTGCGCGGGCTTGGCGGGCTGGTGGTAATCGATCTTGCACCCTGCCCGAAACGCGATCGCCATGTCGTCGAGCAGGTTCTGCGCAAGGGCTTTCGCGGCGAGGGGGGCGACACCGTCCTTGCCGGCTGGACGCCGCTGGGCAATTTCGAGCTGCAGCGCCGCCGCGACCGCCAACCGCTGGCCGAATGGATGCAGGGCGCGGCACCGGCATGACGCGCGTCGCCAGTTGCCCGATCTGCAGCAAACCCGCCCAGGAGCGCTACCGCCCCTTCTGCTCGCGCCGCTGCGCCGATGTCGACCTTGCGCGCTGGCTGCGCGGCGACTACACCCTGCCTGGTATCGATGGCGAGGCGGCCGACGAGGCCATCGGGCACCTCGAAGCGGACAATCAAGAAGGCAGGGACGAGGACGAACGCCCATGAACCCCCGCTATCTGGCGCTTCTGCTTCTGGTGGTGATGCTCGGCTTTGCCGGGCTTATGGCCTCGGTGGGTTTTCTGGTGCGCGAGCCGTTGCCGGTCATCGCCCGCCATCATACGCTGGAACTGGAAAGCACCGTCCTCGAGCCGCCGGTATCGGTGCGGCTGGCGCTCGATGGTGGGCATCAGGTGACGCTGGTGATGGCCTATCCGGGCCGCGAGGCGCCGCCCGAGCTTGTGCTCGCGCCTTTCGACGGGGCGCCATTGAGGCTCGATTGGGAAGGCACTGCTTCCGCGCAGGCGCAAGCCAGCGGGCAGCTCACCCGTCCAGGCCGCTGGGAACTTTCCCTCAGTGACGGACCGCAGCGCGAAAGCTTCGCCTTCATCGTGCAGGAATAGATCGGCAAGCTGCCGGATCGAGGCCGGAAACAGATCGACCGGCAGCGGCAAATTGCCGCAATCGCGCCATGATCTCGGCCATGCGCGGGCCCATTCCCTTGTAAGATGGAAACTGCAGTACCACCTCCAGGCTGAAATCGCCAACAAGGCAATGGCTGCCTGGCAAACCTGTGGAGAGAGTGATGGACGAGGAAACGCAACAGGGTTCGGACGGCCAGGGTTCGGGTGAGCAGTTGATTGTCGGTCCCAATAACGACGACTGGCTTGTCGGCGGGCCGGATGACGACACGATTGTTGGCGGCGATGGC
>JAFIEG010000111.1 GCA_020832665.1 Pararhodobacter sp.
GCCAACTACCTCAAGAACGCAGGCTATGCTTCCGTCTAAACCTGAAACGCTTTAGTGGCTCGGGACATGATGCAGCGCCTCTCAACCTGTCTGTATTCAACAAAATCAGGAACCCATTCGAAACAAGAGTGAGCGGTGCCTGGCGGGCGGCGATGGACATGGAGCCATCACAGCGATCGGTGTCGCCGCCAGACTCGCGCACTGCATCCGGCAGGCACGTGACCGCCGCTTATGCGGTGGCGAGTTTGACCGCGACCATCATATCGTCGCGCCGCACCATCTCCAGGAGTGCTGCCTGAACGTCGTCGGAATGCCGTGCCAATGCGATCAGGTGCGGCGCGTCTGAAGGGTTCAGATGGTGCCTGTCAGAGGAAGCAGCGCCGCGTCACGCCTCGACATGACACGGGTCAGTTCAGCCAGCACCACCTCATCCAACCCGATCAGGCGCTTGCTGCGCTTGGCGCCGCACTGCTGCAGGCGCAAGCGCCCGGCCTCGTTCTGTTCGCGGATGAACTTGAGCAGAGCAGAGGCCCCAAGCGCCTTGGAGCGCACGTTCTCGACGGTCTGATACACCCCCGTGCCCTTTATCTCGTCGGCCCCGGCCAGCAGCAGGAGCAACTCCCAGGTGGCCGCGTTGCGCCGGAACAGCGCGAGGTGTCGCGAGGCAGCGATCTCGCGCTCGTACTCCAGTTCTGCCGCAAATGCGGTCGGGCGCGGGCGCATTGTGATTGGCTCCGCGTCGTCAATCATATGGCGAAATGTCATCATTCTGTTCTGCCTTTTTTTCCGGTCTTGTAGGCCCTGGCCCGGTATGTCCGCCCCCGTTCACGGCCGTGGCGCAACCGGCCTGTCCTGCCGCCGCTCCACTCTTTCCGGCTGTCGGTGCTGCCATTGCACCCGGGAATCGGCCAAGCCTATGGCCCGCAACTCTGTTCTACGGTATCAACATGTCATAACCTGTCATGGAGTGATCATGTCCCTTACCAAGGCCCGCGATCTTCTGCGGCTGGCCGAGATGGCCGCCGCCCGGCACAGCGGGATCACGCTCGCAGATATCGCCGAGGAGTTCGGCTCGGACCACCGCACGGCGCAGCGCATGGCGCGCGCGCTGGAGGAAGTTTTCGAGAATGTAGAGATCACCACCGACACCGAGCGCCGCCGGCACTGGCGACTGGACGACAGCCGCCTGGTGCAGATGCAGGGGCTTCGCGACCGCGAACTTGTCGCGCTAGAAATGGGCATCCGCCGCGCCAGTCGGGATGGCGCCGAAAACGAGGCGAGGGCGTTAACCTCGCTGCGAGACAGACTTCTGGCCACTATGCCGAAACCTCACGCGCGCCGCGCCGAGGCCGATGCGGAGGCGATCCTCGAAGCGCATGGTTTCGCCTCGAGGCCGGGGCCGCGAACCCGCGCCGCGCCGCTCGTGCTGGAAACCATCACCGAGGCGCTCAAGGGCCCTTTCATGCTGGAGATCGAATACGCCGGACGTGGAAACGACACGCCGCGCACGCGCAGGCTGGAGCCCTATGGCCTGATCCTGGGAGTGCGCCGCTACCTCGTTGCCCGCGAACAGGGGCGCGGGAACACGATGCTGCATTTCCGGCTGGACCGAATACGCTCGATCCGGCTTCATGACACCGTGTTCAGCCGTGACCCGGATTTCAATCTGGAACAGCACACCGCCCGCGCCTTCGGCTCGTTCCATTCCGATGCTGAGTTCGGCGAGGTGGTGTGGCGTTTCGATGCGTCGGTGGCCGATGTCGCGCGCGAATTCCTGTTCCACCCTGAGCAGGAGATGCAAGACGAGGCAGATGGGGCGCTAACGGTCCGGTTCCAGGCAAGTGGGTGGCTCGAAATGGCCTGGCACCTTTATCAATGGGGCAACAAGGTCTCGGTGCTTGCGCCGCCGCAGCTGGCTGACATGGTGGCGGGCGCGCAGCGCGGCGATTTCCCGGCGCTGCCCTGAGCGGTCCCGCTCAGGCGCGGCGCAGCGATTCGCGCGGCAGCGCCACACGGGTCTGTCGGCCCATCAGATCGAAAAGCACCCAGAGCCTGTGGTCATCGCTGACCTTCTCGACCTGCACGACGAAGTCGGCGAACGGCCCGTCGAGAACCATTGCCCGGTCACCCGGCGCAAGCGCGTCAACGGATTGCAGCAGCCCGTCGGCATCACAGCGGCCGCGCAGGGCTTCCACGAATGCGCCGGGCAAGGCAGTGGGCCGCACGCCGAAGCTGACAATGCGGCTCACCCCCTGCGTGCTGTTGATCGCCCGCCAGTGACCCTCTGTTGGGTCGAAGGACACGAAGACATAACCGGGAAACAACGGCCGTGTTGACGCCTTGAACTGCCTCTTGTTGCGCTCGGTCTTGCGAAGCCGCGGCAGGAATGTCGCAAACCCTTGTCGCGCGAGATTGCGCAACGCGATTTTCTCGCCATTGGGCTTCAGTTGAGCAGCATACCATTGATAGGGGTCCGCATCGTGTGCGTCCGCGCGAGGGCAAGACCCGGTGACGCCAAACGCGGCATGATCGCGAAATGCGTTCATAGATGCTCCGTTTTTCCGAAGAGTTGCGAGGCGAAAGCCGGCATTGGCTTATTCACCGGGCACAAGCTGTGGCTTGGCCTGCCTTGGCCTTCCTCGACGGGCCGCGAACCGAATGCCGAATGCGTAGCTGGCCACGAAGAGAGCACTGAACCCCATGAGCGCGACGGCGGCGGCCCCGGGGTCGTTCCAGAACAGGACACCGGCGGCGACCGGTGCTGCGACCAGCGGCATCATGACCAGCGTGGAAAGCGGGTTTGCGATATGCCTCCGGTTGCGGCCAAGCCAGAGAACCTCCAGCGCCCGCATGACGAACTGGTGGTAATGCAACCGGTCGGGTTGGGTTATTGCACGCCTGCGCAGGCGACGCCGGTAGATGGAAAAGACGGTATCGGCAGCGGGCCAGAAAAACAGAAGCAGCGCCGCTAGCGGGCTGAAATTATCCAGCCGGACAATCAGAATGATGGCAAACCACACCAGTATGTGGCCAATGGAATATGCCCCTGCATCGCCAAGAAATATCTTGCCAAATGGGTAGTTAAGCACCAGGAATCCGGCCAGCGCGGCGACAAGAATCATCCCCGCCTGGGCGGCTATCGTGTCTCCTGCGCCATAGGCAATGACCGACATCCCCAATGCCGTCATTACAGCGGTGCCGGCGGACAGACCGTTCACTCCGTCGATCAGGTTGAACGCGTTGCAGGCGGTTGCGCCAACCAGAACGGTGAGCGCAATCGCGAATGGCGCGAAGGCAATGAGCGGGTCAAGAAGCGGGATATCGGCGCGCACCAACCAGACTTGAAACATCACGATCACAAATACGCTCGACAGGGCCGCGGCAATCAAACGGTTGCGGGGCGACACGCGTATGCCGAGATCTTCTGCCAAGCCGGCGGCAAAGACAGGCAGCAAGGTAAGGCAAAACAGAAAATAGTCGTTGAGCAGGGTTTCGGGCACGAATGCCGCGAACACCAGCAAGGCGACGACGAGCGCAACACCACCGATCCGCGGTGTCGGCTTGCTATGAGCGCATTGGACGGCGGTATCGTCGCCGTTTCGAACCCAAGCACGATACCCGATCGAGAAGCTTGCAACGATTGCGACACAGGCGGCGAAAGAAGACAGAAATGGATACAATAAACTCGAATTGGCAACAATTTCTGAGGACATGACACTTTCACCCTCGTTACGGTTACTCAGGCGTAGCGCTGCCTGTGCCGATCTTCGCCAGCTCGTTTATTCCGCGTTTGACGATGTCTGATAACGTGACCAGATGATTTATCTTTTGCGATTCGAATCGGCTTCCTGCATTAAAGGTTAGCCATCAAATGATGTGGATTAATCAGGAATTTATATGCTCAATAATTATAGCCATAAATTGCAGATAATTTTTATAGATATTAATTTTTTCCCCACCCTGCAATATGCTCACCACGCGCCATGTTTGCGCGGGTAAAATCGTGGACGGGGGTCGTGAACGATGTGTGAATTTACACAAGTGCATCCTGACACGCGCCCAATCGTGCTGTCGGGCCGCAATGAAGTGGCTGCCATTACGCGGGGCAATAATGCGCAGTGTATTTGAGATCGAGCTGGAAAAAGAGCGTCGATTCGCACAATCATGCAAGCTGTCACTGTTTCATCGCAACGCGACGACATGGGAGTTGCTGCTCCTGCTCGCCGCCGAGAACGAGCATCAGACAATCGGGGTCTACAACACGCTCGCCCGGCTGGAGACCAGGTATCTGGGTCAGTCAGCGATGCTGAAGTTCCTGCGTGAGCGGCGCGATGACAGGCTTTTGTGCTTTGACGAGCACGAAAAGAAGAGCATGTGGCGCCTCGGTCTGAGTCCAACCGTGCTGGCGGAACTGACCGAGCATCTGGCGGCGCATTATCGCGAGTTGCAGGAACTGGAGTTGGAGCAGGAGATCGGGCTGGAGACGAACAAGCGAGAATAGCTTCGCGGAAAGGGGTTGCGGCAAGTCAAGAAACACAAGGCGGCAAGGCGATGAAGACGATGAAATTGCTTCGGCTCAGGCCATTCATGGCCGTGGCGCTGGTCCTGGGGCTCGTAGCCTGCACCGACGGCCATGTGGCTTTTCCTGTTACTGAAGCTGCACAGCGGGCCGTGACGGAGGAAGTCGAGATCATCCGCCTCGACTCCTCCAATATCGCGAGCTTTTCGCGCCCGTCACGGGGGCATTCAGCAACCTCGCTGCCCTTGGGCGGCGCGTGGAACTACAATGTCGGGGCCGGCGACATTCTGAATATCATCGTCTTCGATCACCCTGAATTGACGCTTCCCGCCGGCCCCCAGCGCAGTGCCGAGGAAACCGGCTTTCGGGTGCAGGCGGATGGCTCGTTCTTCTACCCGTTCATCGGCCAGGTGCAGGCCAGCGGCCGCCCGCTGGAGCATATCCGCGACGAAGTGACACAGCGCCTGTCACAGTTCATTCCCGATCCGCAGATCGAGGTGCGGGTCGCGGCTTTCAACTCGCAAAGCGTGGTGGTGACCGGCGAGGTAAACAGCCCCAACCGTCAGGCGATCACCACGGTGCCGTTAAGCCTTATCGCAGCGATCAACTCGGCGGGCGGGCTGAAAGACAGTGCTGATGCGCGCGCGGTTACCGTGCTCCGGCGGGGGCGTTCCTACAATGTTGACCTTGCGGGCTTCCTGACCGCCGGGGTCAATCAGAACAACCCGATCCTGCGCGATGGAGATGTGGTGAATGTGCCCCGGCGGCGCTCTGAAGAGGCCTATGTGCTGGGCGAGGTCCGCAACCCCGATGTGATCGACCTGTCGCTGGAGCCGATCACCCTGACCCAGGCGGTGACCCGGCTTGGCGGGCTTGACAGTCTACGCGCCGACGCACGGGGGGTTTTCGTGTTCCGTCAACACAATGGCAGGATGCGGGTCTTTCAGCTTGAAACCGACTCACCCGCAGGGCTTGTCCTGGGCACGCGCTTCGTTCTGGAACCCGGCGACGTTGTCTATGTCGTGCGCTCGCCGCTGCAACGCTGGAACGACACCATCACCCGGCTTTTACCCACAGTGCAGGTGGTGTCGGCGGCAGAGCGGATCAGTCGGTGAGAGCATGAAAATGATCGGTTCGCTACTGGTGGTCTGCATCGGCAACATCTGCCGCTCTCCTGTCGGAGAAAGGTTGCTTCGGTCGAAACTCGGGGATTGCGATGTCAAGGTCGCATCGGCAGGACTTGGCGCCCTCGTGGGGCAAGGTGCCGACCCGCTTGCTGCCGAGGTCGCGGCGCAACGGGGCGTGTCGCTCGACGGGCATATTGCGCGGCAGTTCACTCCGGCGCTCGGGCGGGACAGCGACCTGATCCTGGTGATGGAGCCGCGCCAGAGGAACGAGATCGCGCGCACAGCGCCCGAGCTTCTGGGGCGGTGTTTCCTGTTCGATCACTGGAACGGTTCGCGGGGCGTGCCGGATCCTTACCGCAAATCGCGCGAGTTCCACGAAAGCGTGTTCGAACAGATCCGGGATGCCGGAGAGGGCTGGACCGCCTGGCTGCAGGCCCAGACCGAACGCAGGAGATGACCCAGGTGCGAGACACGCATGATGCCACCGGTTCAGTGGGTCCCGTTCGCTTATCTGGCCAGGACGACGAGATCGACCTCGGGCGGCTTGTGGCTGTCTTGTGGGGCGGCAAGCTGTGGATCGCTGCATTCACGCTGCTGGCGGCGGCGCTGGGTGTTTTCTACATCGCGATCACGCCACCCACCTATCAGGCCGATGCGCTCTTGCAACTGGAGGACCGCAGCGGGCGCATGGCGTTGCCGGCGGCGATGCGCGAACTTGTCGAAAACGACCCGCGCACCATGACCGAGATCGAGATCGTCCGTTCGCGCATGGTGTTGGGGCAGGTCGTGGCCGATCTCAACCTCGACTGGGAAGTGCAGCCCATGCTGGCACCGCTCATCGGCAGGGCGCTTGCCCGCTACCGGCTGCCAGTGCCCGAGGCCGGCCTTCTGGTCAGATACGCCCGCCCGGGCGAGTCGCTGGAGCTGGAATTCCTCGAAGTGCCGCCGGGCTGGCTGGACAGGGAACTGGCGCTGGTTGTCACCGATGCCGGCTACCGCCTCACCGACCCTGACGGGAACACCCTGCATGGTGTCGTCGGCGAGACCCTGCGCGACCCGGAAAGCGGCTTTGCCCTGCGCGTCGGGGCGCTCGATGCGCCTGCGGGGCGCGGCTACATTATCAGCCAGCGCAGCGAGATCAGCGCCATATCACGCTTGCGTAACGGCCTTTCGGTTTCCGAGCGCGGGCGCCAGTCAGGCATCCTGGAGGCGCGCTTCCAGGGGCCGCGGCGCGCTGAAAACACCCGCATCCTGAACGCGATCACCCAGGCCTATGTACGCCAGAACGTCGCACGCAGCGCCGCCGAGGCCGAAAGCAGCCTTGAGTTCATCAATGCGCAATTGCCCGAGGCCGAGGCGGCGATGCGCGCAGCCGAACGGGCGCTGAATGATTTTCGCCAGCAGCAGGCCTCGGTTGACCTGTCCTTCGAGACCCAGAATCTGCTGACGCAAGTCAGCCGCGTAGAAGGCGAATTGCGCGAACTGCAAAACCGCGAGGACGAACTGCAACAGCGCTACACGACGAGTCACCCGGTCTATCAGCAGCTTCTGGCCGAGCGCACGCGGCTGCAGGCGAGGCTGTCAGCCCTTCGCGCCGAAATCGGCGATCTGCCTGAAACACAGCGCGAGGTCCTGAACCTTACCCGCGACCTCGAGCTGGCGCAGGAAATCTATTTCCAGCTGTTGACGCGCGCGCAGGAGATGCAGGTGCTGCGCGCCAGCACCGTGGGCAATGTGCGCATCATAGATGCCGCGGCAGCAGGACGCGCGGCCATCGCGCCGCGCCGCAGCCTGATCCTTGCGCTCTCGATCGTGCTTGGTGTCATGGCGGGCAGCGCCTTCGTGCTGGTTCGGAACTGGATGCGCAAGGGCGTGCAATCTGCCGAAGAGCTGGAACAAGTTGGCCTGCCGGTCTTTGCGACCATCAATTATTCACCGCACGCGGATTTCAAACACAAGCGCAAGGGTCACCTGCCGATCCTTGCAGTCACCGAACCCTCCGATCTGGCGGTGGAGGCGTTTCGCTCGCTGCGCACCAGCCTGCATTTCGGCATGCTGGATGCCCGCACCAGATCTCTTGCCATCACCAGCCCGGCGCCGGAAGCCGGCAAGAGCTTCACCGCCGTAAACCTCGCGATGGTCGCGGCGCAAGCCGGGCAGCGCGTCTGTCTGGTCGACGCAGATTTGCGGCGCGGCCAGCTCAGGCGGCATTTCGACCTGCCGCGCAGCCAGCCGGGGCTGGCCGAAGTGCTGGCGGGCGATGTGGAAATCGATAGCGTGCTGATGCGCGACATCCTTCCCGGTCTCGCTTTCCTGCCAAGTGGGCGCTACCCGCCCAACCCGTCCGAATTGTTGATGCGCAAGGAACTGGGTGATCTGGTGCGGGCGCTCGACGAGGAGTTTGACCTGGCCGTGTTTGATGCCCCGCCGGCCCTCGCCGTGACCGATCCGGTAATCATCGGCCGTGCCGTGGGCACCAGCGTGCTGGTAGTTCGCCATGACGTAACCCCCCTGGCCGAGATCGAAGCGGTGCGCAAGACAATGCAGGCGGCGGGCGTACGCCTTTCCGGGGCGATCCTGAACGGCTTCGACCCGCGCAAGGCCAAAGGCGCCTACGGTTACGGCTACGGTTATTCCTATCGCTATGAATACAAGCAGCGAAACGAGTAGGTAGCATGATGCGAGCAGCAGGGGGGCGTTGTTGCAGAACTCTCACCGCGAAGGATTCACATCACGAATCCATGCGGTTAGACGGGTGGTATGATCAAACTTAAGCCCACCCACTACCGCACCACGAACTGGTCCACCTATTGAGCCATTGAGGCGCCATCGCTTCGAGCCCAATGGCGACGAACCGGCCACGCAAGCCGGTTTATGCGATCATCCGGGGAGAGGCACTTAGCGTGCGGCGCAGGTAGCGGCCAACAGATGTTTGGTACCCTCTATATCGCGGCAGATGGCGGCGCGGGCACGGGTGGCAGCGCATCGGTGGTCATCGCGGCGGTGCCCTGCCAGGCATGAGCCAGCCGCGTGGTGAGCGGGAGGCGCAACTCACGAATGGCACGGTCGAGGATCTTTCGCGGCAGGCGCGCCGCGGCCCCGACTGGCCACAGCGCCATCCCGCCCGAAATCAGCCGGTTTTCCGCATCCAACCGCCATGAGAAGATGTTGGTCCGCGTATCCGAGGCCGGTTCGCGCGTCGGTGCGAACCGCGCGACGGTTTCATCATCGAGCGGTTCGGTGGCGATCTGATGCACCCTCAGCAGCAGTACCGCGCGGCCCAGCGGGCGGGCGGCGCCCAGGGTTTCGGCATTGGTGGCCAGCAGCACGCGCTGCGCCAGCACCGCCCCGGCGGCGGTCTGCAGCACCCAGCCGTCGCTGCCCCGGTTCAGCGCGGAAACAGGGTTTTTTCATGCAGATCTGCGCCGGCATCCTCGGCCAGCCGGGCCAGGCCCAGCGCATAGGCCAGCGGGTTGATCATCCCGCCCGAGGCATCGCGCAGCGCTCAGTGATAGACCGCCATCCCCGAGCGCGCCTTGGCGCGTGCGCTGAAGCCCTCATGCGATGGCGATTCAAGCTGCCGTCAAGCTTGGCCGTATAGGGTAAAGGCATCGCTCTTACCCATGCAAGCGTCGGCAGCAGATATCTCCAGAACCCGGTATGGGGAAGCCTTGAGCCAGACAGGAAGGCGGCGCCTGGCCTGCTCCCACAGACTGCCGCATGACGTCGCAACGAACACCCGGCCTTCCCGCTTGTTGAAACTCTAGAGCAGGCGTAACATCTGCCAGTCGAAGTTGGGGGCTTCTGGTATGCTTGGGATTAATCGGGCATGTTTTTGCATGGCTCTGGCGGCGTTGATCGCAGTGCCGTCGCTGGCTTCCGCTAATGCGTGGGGCGCAATCGCTTTTTCGCGATCAACTGGCGCGCATGGTTATTCGCACAATTACGGAAGCCGTGGAGCAGCGGAAAGCCGCGCCCTGTCAGGGTGCCGGAGGTACGGCCCTGGATGCCAGGTAGTGGTCTATTTCTTCAATTCCTGCGGCGCTTTGGCGGTCGGTCAGGGCAACGGCTACGGCGTTGCTTGGTCCGGGAACCGAGGTGATGCCCAGACCCGGGCCGTCAGAGCCTGTAACAGCTACACGAGCCGCTGTCGCGTACAGCGCACGGTCTGTAGCCGGTAGCCGGCAACAGCCGAGATTGTCAGATCTTTATGTGTATGATTGATCCGGTCCATGCTTCTGAGAAAGCAAGCATGTGAGACGATTTCCATGAAACTGCTGGACGAACAAATGAAGGGCTGCGAGCGGCCAGACCTGTTGATTGTCACTGAGAACTGACCCACCCAGTTGTTATGTTCTGTGCGTCATGATGGCGTCAATACTGCTGCCTCCTTCCGTTTCTTCTTCGCGGTTTCCGAGCTGGCCTTGAAGCGGTAGCTGTCGTTTCCGGTTTCAAGGATGTGGCAGCGATGGGTCAGGCGATCGAGCAAGGCGGTGGTCATCTTGGCGTCTCCGAACCGCTCCGGGTTTGCCGGAGGCTCCAACTCTTGAGTAGGATGGAGCATCATGAGCAAGACCACGAACAAGTATTCCCCTGAGGTGCGCGAGCACGCCGTGCGCATGGTTTTCGACAACGAGGGTCAGCACGCGTCGCGCTGGCAGGCGGTGATGTCGATTGCGGCGAAGATCGGCTGCACGCCGCAGACGCTGAACGATTGGGTCAAGAAGGCCGAGGTCGACAGCGGCCAGCGCGCGGGCATCCCGACCGAGATGGCCGAGAAGATGAAGGCGCTGGAGCGGGAGAACCGCGAGCTGCGCCAGGCGAACGAGATTCTCCGAAAGGCGTCAGCATATTTTGCGATGATCGAAGGCAGCGCGGCATCGCTTCGAGCGATGCCTGAGATGCTCGACCGCCGGTCGAAGTGATGGTCGGGTTCATCGACGACCATCGGGGGGAGTTGCCAGTGGTGGTGCCACTGGTTCGAGCCCCACTGGCGGCGGGTCGATCCACGCGCTCACGGGTAGTTTCGAGGACAACGCGGCCCGGATCGACCGCCTTGCGACCCATCCTTTCCGCCTCGTCTTCGTGGATCCCACGGGGTGGACCGGGTATCCGCTCGACGCCCTCAAGACCGTCTGCCAGAGGCGGTGTGAACCGCCCCGGGTTTCCGAGAGGGTAAAACTCTCAGAGGATGACCCTTATGGA
>JAFIEG010000015.1 GCA_020832665.1 Pararhodobacter sp.
TGAATGACGGCCCGGGAAACCGGGCCGTTTTTTTCATATGCAATTGCTGCGCCATCGGGGCGGGCGGGAATGGCCACCGACTTTCCGAAGCGATCTCCGGCAAGCCGCATAACCCCTGATCGGAACAGGAAACCCCCGGCCACAAGGTGGCCGGGGGTGCGTTCGTCGCGATGGGCTCTGCTCACACGCTCGGTGCATGCCGCCTCGCTTGCTGTTGCCTCAGTATGGCCGCACCAGCGCGGTGATCCGGCGCACGGCAACGCGCCGGTTCAGGCGCTCGGCGGCCTGGGTGGGGATCTTCAGGAAGCTTTCGCCGTAGCCCTGAACGACCATGTTTTCAGCCGGAACGCCGAAATACTCGCTGAAGGCCAGCGCCACCGATTCGGCCCGCCGGTCGGACAAGAGCAGGTTGTGACCCGCGCTGCCGATCGCGTCGGTATGGCCTTCGACGAGAAACAGCTCGACGGGATTGTCGCGAATGAGGTCTTGCATCAGCAGGCCCATCTCGCGCAGCTGCTCGGCCTGCGATTGCTGTATGGCGGCCGAATTGGTGGCAAAGGTGATGCCGCCAAGATTGATCTCGGGCGCCAGTTCGCGCACTTCCACGATTTCGCGCACCTGCCGCAGGCTGAAGCTGCGCCCGATGTCGCGCCGGTCGGCGGCAAGCAAGGCCAGCCGCAGGCTTTCGCGATCACTGGCGGCCTGGTAATCGAAGCTCTCCCGCGCCGGCCTGGGAAGATCGCGCACGATCACCGGCTCGAAATCGCGGGTGTCGTCGATCAGCAGGTATTCGCGTCCGTCCGGCTCGATGCGCAGGCGGCGCAGCGCGCGGCCGCTGGCATCGCGGATGGTAATGATCCGGGTGCCGTCTTCGCGGATCACCTCGGTGCGGGTGGAGCCGTCGGCGAACCGCTCGGTGCGCACTTCAGAGCCGGGCTGGCGCAGCAACGCATCGTCATCCTTGAACACACGATAGACGCCGTCATCATCGACCACGATGATCCTGTCGCCGGTGTTCGATTCAACGCGCTGGCCGCTCGACAGGATGGCGCCGACGGCAACAGCGCCCAGCACGAACAGGCCCGCGCGCTCGAGATCGCTCATCCTGCTGCGTTCGGTGGTTGTTGTGCCAGCTTCTTCGGTTTCGCCGCGGTCGCGATCTTCGCGGCTCCAGTCACGAAACTCCTCGCGGCTGGAACGGCGTGAGCGCTCGGTGACGATCTCGGTTGTCACTTCGTCCGCTTCTTCGGTCTCTGCAGCAAGCGCCGCGGTGGTCTCATCGAGGAGCGTGCCGATCGGCTCCGCGGCTTCGGTTTCGGCGGCGGCGCGTGCCTCGGCTTCGGCATCGGCATCGGCGCGTGCATCGGCCTCGGCCTGTGCCTCGGCATCGCTTTCCCGCGCCGCGCGGATTTCAGCCTCATCTGCGGCGCGCGCTTCCGCCTCGGCAGCGGCATCAGCATCCGCCTCGACTTCGCGTGCCGCGCCGGCTTCCGCCTCGTCTGCGGCGTGCGCTGCGGCTTCGGCGGCGGCCTGTGCCTCGGCCTCGCTCTCCCGCGCCGCGCGGATTTCAGCCTCATCTGCGGCGCGCGCTTCCGCCTCGGCAGCGGCATCAGCATCCGCCTCGACTTCGCGTGCCGCGCCGGCCTCTGCCTCGTCCGCGGCTTCTTCCGCTGCCAGGGCTTCCGCTTCGGTTTCAAGCTCCAGAATGTAGAGCTCGCACGCCAACTCGTCCGTTATCCCCGCCTGCGAACAGATCTCCTGTGCGGTGCGCGAATTGAGCAGGCGGGCGCGCGAACTTGCCCCGCGCTCGGTATTCGTATTGTCGGATCTTGCTCCAGACGACGATTGAGCCAGCGCCGGCAAAGGCTGCAGAAACGACAGGGTAACGAGAATTGCCGTAGTGGATTTTAGAGAGTTGACGTTCATTTCATATCCCTCCTGAGATGCGGAAATTCTGGGAAAGGCCCGGTTCGTTGCCGAAGATGTCCGGGCCGAAGATGTCTGTGAACCGATGGTGGCCGGACAACTGCTTCGCGGGCCTTTTGCGCACTCACTGCGATGGCATCCCGGTCGGATTGTCCTTCATGATTCATTTACCGCGAACACAAGCGCGGCAGACTGATGCAGGTGAGTGTCGCCATCGCGAAATCCGTCAGGATCGGCGTTCAGGCGATTGCCCGTTGCGGGCAAGCGCCCGGCACCCTCTGCCAATCCCGAAGGATAACATCATGACAAGTTCCACCATCGTCGGCTTTGTCGCGCTTGCCCTGGGCGGCGTGCTGCTTTTCGTCGCCTGGCGCGCATCGAATGCGCCGGTCGATCAGTTGTCGCAGGCGCTTACCGGGCGCTACACCGACAATACAATGTGGTATGTGCTGGGCGGCGTGGCCGGGGTCGTGGTCGGCGCAGCCCTGCTTTACCGGGGTTATGTTCGCAACTGAAAACGCCAGCGCCGGTTCCGGGCACCTGTGTGTTACCGGATCGGGCTGTGTTGCCGCGCCGACCTGCCTCAGTTTCCGGCCCCGTCCGAGCCGAGGAACAAGGCTTGAGCGAGGTAGAGGATCAGCATCACAACGGCCAGGATCGAGCCGATGCCCATCATGCCGGCGGATGCCGGTCGCTCGATTGCCCGACTGGCCCGGCGACCGGCGGGCTCTGGCAGCAACTCGATCAGCCGCTGCGTGATCGCGCCATGATCGTGCCCC
Source organism: Pararhodobacter sp. (assembly GCA_020832665.1). Taxonomy (GTDB): domain Bacteria; phylum Pseudomonadota; class Alphaproteobacteria; order Rhodobacterales; family Rhodobacteraceae; genus Pararhodobacter. The sequence goes on from JAFIEG010000015.1 coordinate 2,706, forward strand.
AGCGCCGGCACATCGCGAAACCGCGCCAGCATGTCGCCAAGGCGGCTGCGCGCCTCATCCCGCGTCAGTTCCGCCAGTTCGGCGGCAGCGTCCCAGGGCTCGACCCCCAGCCGGGCCAGCGTGGACAGCACGGTGACAACATTGCCGTTGCGATCCTCGCCGACAGTGGCATACAGGAACGGGTCGAGCGGGGTCCCGCCCAGGCGCATGTCATCCATTGTGGGCATGGTGTGATCCTTTCGAGGCAAGCCGCCCGGCATCCCGGGTATCGCCAGCCAGAGTGCTGCGAAGGGAAAATCGCCTGCGCTTTCTGAGAAAACTGTAACCCGGCCCCGAGCATCAGGCGCTGATGCAGATCAGTGCGCCGGCGCATCGCTTGCGCCCGCGATACGATCCTGGGCGGGGCTAACACCGATCAGTCCGGCTGAGCCGCCGGGGCGTTAGTATCATTTTGAACCGGTGGCGCACCACGCGATACCCGGAAAAGGAAAGGAAAGACCATGGAATCACCCGAATGGCTGAAACCCGCATTGCTCGGCGCCCTGGCCGGCGGCGTGATCGTCGCGGTGGGCGGTTTTACCTGGGGGGGATGGATGACCGAAAGCAACGCAAACCAGTTGGCGCGCGGGATGGCCAATGAAGGCGTCATCGCGGCCCTGGTGCCCGTTTGCGTCGAGCGGGCGGGCAATGACCCTGAGCGCATCGCGAAGCTGGCAACCATTCGGCAGGCTACGACGACCATCAGCCGGCGCGATGCCGTGCTGGCAGCGGGCTGGGCAACGATCCCCGGCGATGCTGTCAACAGCCGCAGCCTGGCGACTGCCTGCCTGGCCGCGCTCGATCTTCCGGCGGCTTGACCCGGCCTGCCTTGGGGTCACTCAAGCGGCAATCGCACTTTTCCGACCAAAAGGCATGCAAGCGCACGCATATTGCCCATCATGGCGCCAACAGAATCGCATGTTTGCGGCATTCGCCCCAACCAGCGATCAACCGAAAGGAAACCGGTGGCTGGTCCCTTCAGCAAGACGACCGCAATTTTTGACCGGCCCTTCAGCATACCCGGTTTCGATGAATCGTTCCCTGCCGGTGAATACGATCTGGAAACGGAAATCTCGGCACCGCCCGACCATCAGAACCCGGAACGGTGGAAGGCCTCGGTTCTGGTGCGACTGCATTCACGCGAATCCCATCCGGGCCTTGCCCGCAGCCTGACGGTACCGCTTGCAGTGCTCGATCATGCGTTGGCCCGCGACAAGCAGACGGGCCGTAGCCTTGTGGATTTCTTTGTCGAGGAGATGCTGGCCGATCCAATGGTCCAGCTGGTGATGCATGCCGATCGTGTCACCGATGCCGAAATTCGCAGCATCTATTCACGCGACCGGCAGTCGTCGCCCTCGGTCATCGAGGCAGCCCAGGGCAGAACGAGGGCACAGCTGCTTCGTGCTGCACAGTACAGGACCGCGGTGCAGGTCGCCGAGAACGAAGGGATGCCGACGCGTCATCGTTGAAGGCTTCCGCGCCGGCAACATGCCCGCCCGCCCCGGCGGAGCACAGCCGTCACCGAAATGGCCCATGGCCAGAAGGACCAACGAGATGAGCGAAATTTCGGCACTGCCGACCGGACACGGTCTTTTGCGTGCAGCGCGAGCGTGGCTGTGGGCGGCGCTGCTGGCCGCCCTCGCCTTGCCTTCCTTCGCGCAAGACGGCACCGGCCCCGCCCCCGACAATGCCCAGGACCGCCGTTATGGAAGCGGATGGGATTGCAACCCCGGTTACCGGGCCGCAGACGGCGCCTGCGTTGCGCTCGACATGCCTGAGAACGCCTTTCCGACCGGGCGTTCCTACGGTACCGGCTGGGCCTGCCGGCACGGCTATCGCGAAGTGCGCGGCAATGCTTGCGAGGCCATCGCCATTCCCGCGAATGCGTATCTCGATGTCTCGGGCCTGGGCTGGGAATGCGAGCGCGGCTACAGGAAGCAAGCCGATGGGTGCGCATTGATCGAGGTGCCCGAGAATGCCTATCTCTCCGATAGCGGGCTTGGCATAGGCTGGGAGTGCAACCGCGGCCATGTCGCGCAGGCCGGTGCCTGTGTTGCCATCGCCATTCCAGAAAACGCCTATCCGACCAACGCAAGCCATGGCGCCGCCTGGCGCTGCGAACGGGGGTTCGTCCAGGCGGGCAACCGTTGCGATGCCGTGCCCGTGCCGGAGAACGCCTTCTTCGACGATCGCTCCCATGGCCCCGGGTGGCGGTGCGAACGCGGGTTCGAGCCTCGCCAGGCGCAATGTGTGGCGATCGATCTGCCCGAAAACGCCCATCTCGACCGCTCCGGCAATCGCTGGCAGTGCAACCGGGGCTTTCAACTGTCGGAGGGTGGGCGATGCACCCTGACACGCTGACGGAGCGGCGACTGTTTCCAGGCACATGGCGGTGCCGGTCATGCTGATCCGTCTGGGCTGTCGCCTGCAGCTGAGCCTGGCCCAGCCGACGCCGCTTCTGGCCATGCTCAACGTCCATCACAGCCGATACGGCGATCTGGTGCGCGCGGACGATCTTGTCGCCTCTCCTGCCGTACCTTTTTCGGGCTACCGCGATGGGTTCGGCAACTGGTGCACCCGAATGCTGGCACCGGCGGGCGAGTTTGTTCTGTCCACCGACGGCTTGTTCAACGATTCCGGTCAGCCCGACCCGGTGGCCACCTCTGCCGGACAACACCCGGTGCAGGATCTGCCCGCCGAGACGCTGGTCTATCTGCTGGGCAGCCGTTATTGCGACACCGATCTGCTGTCGGAAGAAGCCTGGAGCCTGTTCGGCGCGGGCGATCCGGGTTGGGCACGCGTGCAGGCGGTTTGCGACTTTGTTCATTCACAGGTCACCTTCGGCTACCACCATGCGAGCGTCACCCGAACGGCTTCGCAGACTTTGGCCGAGGGCCGCGGCGTGTGTCGTGATTTCGCGCATCTGGCGATCGCGCTGTGCCGCTGCCTGAATATCCCCTCCCGCTACTGCACCGGCTATCTCAGCGATATCGGCCAGCCCTTGCCCCACCCGCCAGGAGATTTCGCGGCCTGGATGGAAGTGTATCTCGATGGCGAATGGCGGGTCTTCGATCCGCGCAACAACGCGTCGCGCATCGGCAGGCTGCTGGTTGCGCGTGGCCGCGATGCCGCCGATGTGCCCCTGACCCAGACCTTCGGCGAGCATGTGATGACGGATTTCCAGGTCTGGACGGACGAGGCCACGCAAGAAGACCTGCATCCCGGGGGTAACAAATGAGCGCCCGGACCCCCATTTGTAAAACAGGGTCTGGGCAGCTGCGTTGCATGGCATGCCCCGTTTGTCGCCCCCTTGCCGGTTTTTCATGCTGCAACTGGCCCAACGGCAAGCGCCGAAGCAGAGCAGGCGCGCGCTTGGCCACATTGCGTGGCTGACGAAATACCAGGAGCGAAGGTGATGAAAGCGATGAACGAGCCAGATACCGACTTTCGCCCGCCCAAGCCGGCGCGCGGCGACGAGCCCGCCCAGCGGCACTGCCTGCGCTGCAAGACCGCGTTCGCGAGCGAGGGTTTCGGCGAGCGCATCTGCAAGCGGTGCAAGGGCCAGGCCTCGTGGAAATCCGCCATCCCGACGGGCGATGGCGGCAGCCGCCGTCGCTCGGCCAGGTGATCGAAAGCGCGGGCCATGCCGGTTCTGAACATCACCCATCGCACCGAATACCGCTACACCTGCGCCGTTGCGCCGGGGCCGCACCGCCTGATGCTGCGCCCGCGCGAGACACGCGAGTTGCGGCTGCTGTCATTCGATCTGATCATCCGGCCCGAGGCGACGGTCACATGGGCGCATGACGTTGCCGGCAATACCATCGCCACCGCCAGCTTCGCCAGCCTGACCGATATCCTGACCGTCGAGAGCAAGATGAAAGTCGATCTCAACGCCCAGGCCTGGCCGGTGTTCGACATTGCTGCCTTTGCGCAGCGGTATCCGTTTCGGTATTCCAATGAGGACTGGATCGATCTCGGCGCGCTGGCACGCCCGCAATATGCCGATATGGCCGGGCGGCTGTCGGATTGGGTCGAGGGCTTTGTGATGCAAAGACCCACCGATACCCTGTCGCTTCTCAAGGATGTCAGTAACGGCGTGTCCAGCCGGATCAGCTATCAAAGTCGCGAGGTCGAGGGCACGCAGGGCCCGCTGGAAACGCTGGACCGTGGCTGGGGTTCGTGCCGCGACATAGCGGTCCTCTTTGCCGAGGCCGCACGCACGCTGGGCTTTGGCGCCCGGATCGTCTCGGGCTATCTGTTCGACACGTCGCGCAAACTCATCGGTTCGGCCGGCTCTGGCTCAACACATGCCTGGGTCGAGGTCTTCGTGCCCGGTGCCGGCTGGATCTCCTTTGATCCGACCAATCGCTCGATGGGTTCGGCCAACCTGATCCCCGTCGCCGCAGCGCGCCACATCACCCAGGTTGCGCCGGTGACGGGCAGCTTTCACGGCGGTTCGGGCGATCTGGCTGGAATGGCGGTGCAGGTCACTGTCGATCCGTTTTGCCGGGCATTGCCGTCGCCGGTCGCGTAGCGCGCTGTTCGAGGCTCATCGTCACAGCTTTGTTCAACCCGGTGTCGATCCAGTAGAGCGTTGACGCAGCTTGATCTTGCCGTGCCATCCTCCGGTTCGCCCCCATATCGCCAAACGGCAATACAAATCTGCATCAGGTCCGCGCCGTACGTCGCACTCAGTTTGCGCCACGGCCATGCCACGCTTCCCGGCATGATCGGTCCGGCCTAGAGTCAGTTTTTTTTGCATTTCGCTGTAACCTTTCCCGCTCAGCACCCGAATAAGACTTCGGTAGCGCCCGGCGTGTGGGCTGGTCCGGGTTTCCGGGGTTGCCGTAACAGCTGCGCTGCGGCGGTCGAGAACGACAGGGAAAGAGAAAATGTTGGGGGCCTGCATGCAACCGAACCCGAACGTCCGGCCAGACGCCAAATGTGGCAATCAAGCCTGACAACAGGGTCCACCAACCCGCTGACACGGAGGATGACATGTCCGAAGACGAAAAGAAGTCGATGCTTCTGGCCAAACTTTCCAGGACTACGCGTTTCATGCCGCCAGCGATGATTGCCGCATTCGGTATCACGGTGGGGCCGGCACTTGTGTCGGACGCGTTTGGCGAGAATGGCGGATACTTCATGGCCGCCGCCAACGGCGAGGCGGAAGCGGAAGGCGAAGCTGAAGCGGAAGCGGAAGGCGAGGCTGAAGGAGAAGCCGAAGGCGAAGCGGAAGCGGAAGCGGAAGCGGAAGGCGAAGCTGAAGTTGAAGCAGAAGCAGAAGCAGAAGCGGAAGGCGAAGCGGAAGGCGAGGCTGAAGGAGAAGCCGAGGCCGAAGGTGAGGCGAGCGGCTGCTTTGTGCCCCGCCTGCAGGACGCCGGCGGCGAGACGCAGCCAGGCGATGTCAGCGACGACGAATTGCAAGCGCTCTATGACTGCATGATGGACGCGACGCAGGCTGTTCCCTCCGCCTGGACCGCTTCCGACAGACCCGAGGCGGCCGACTACGCCGACTGGCGCAATTTCGCCGCCATGCCCTATATCTCGGCGACTCATGGCGAACGTTATGCCGCCAACTACGTCAACGAAATCGGCGCCGAGGCGTACGGGCGTTACGAGGATATCGGCGAGATGCCCGTGGGCGGGATCGTGGCCAAGCCCACCTTTAGCATCGGCGATGACGGCCAGGCCTATTGGGAAACCCTGTTCCTGATGGAAAAGGCCGCCGAGGGAACCTCGCCGGATACCAATGACTGGCTCTACACGGCGGTCTTTGCCGATGGCTCGCTGATGGGCAGGACACTCGAATACGAATCCGACATGATGTTCTCATGCGCGGCCTGTCACATGGGTGCGCCCGAAGGCAGCGACGACCTGCTGTTCATGGAAGAAATGTATCGCGTGCGGGACTGATACTGTTTGCGGTTGAATGCCTCGGCATCCTGGGAATGGTCTCCTTGCCGCCGGCTAGTGTGGAGCCGGGTATGGCGGGGTGAACCCCGCCCTACAACCCGGCACTCGCCCGCAGGGCGGGGTTCACCCCGCCCTCGTGGTTCGTTCGGACAGGGGCAGAGCCCGGCCCGTGCCGCCCGAGGTGATCGAGCGAATTCGTATGACAAGAATAACCCGGGCGTGTGCCCGGTTCGACCCGCCGTCGGGCGGCAATTTACGGATTTGTCGCCATGTGATACGCTGAATACGTATCCACCCTAGCTGGAGGGATGGCGTCATGGTCCGGCAAGTCGTTCGAATTGCTGTCCTGGCTGCATTCATCATGCCCGGCCATGCCTTGGCCGATAGCGCGCTGGCGGTGCTGGGGGCAGAGGGGAATACGCCGCGCATGTCGCTGAGCGATGGCGACATGGTGCGCCTTTCCGTAACCCTGCCCGCGCCGGTCAATGCAGCGCAGGAAATCCCGATCCGGCTCGAAGGTATCTCCGTGGGCAACTGCATCGTGCCAGCCAGAGCAGACAGTTGCGTAACAACTCCGATCCGAGCCCTTGGCTGGGCCTGGAGCGAGGCAGGCGAGCCCGCGCCCAGCCGGCATCTGGTTGCGGGCCCGATTGAAGCGCCGATTGCCGAAACCACGGTTTCGGTCGATCCGCGGCCGGTAGTTCTGGTCCACGGGTTGATGTCCAGCGCCGAGACCTGGGACGGCTATAAGGGCCCCGATGGATTTCTCGCCCCGCTGGGGCTGAGCGGCTTTGCTGTAGGCGATGGCCAGGCCGAGGGGCTGATGAACACTGGCTCGGTCTCGGCCCCCTTCACCGCCACCAACACGATCGACCAGAATGCCGAGGAGCTGGCACGCTACATTGCCGGGGTGCGCCAACAGACCGGGGCCGAAATGGTGGATCTGGTGGTGCATTCGATGGGCGGGCTGATCGCGCGTCACTACATCGCCCGGATCATGCAGGAGCGCGACGTGGCGCAGCTGATCATGCTGGGCACACCGAATTCGGGCAGCAACTGCTCGGTGCTGGGTTCCGCGCTGGGGCTCTTGCAGCCCGCGGCGATGCAGTTGCGCAGCAATTATGTCTCTTCGGTCTTCAATCCGCAAACTGACGAGCGCCGCGGCATTCGCTTCTTCACGCTGGCTGGCACGCCGGTCCAGCGCACGATCCTGTCGCCCTGCACGTCGGCGCCGCATGATCTGGTCGTCTCGCTGGAAAGCGCGCTCGACGTCACCGATGACTGGCTGGCGGAACCTGTCTATCATACTGACATGACCGCATCCGCAGGGTTGTTCACGGATGTTGTCGCCCCGCTGCTGCGCCGGGGTCCGAGTGCCTTTCTAGCCGATGTGCCGCAGGTGCCGCATGAGCGGGGCCTGGAGGAAAGCGCCTTCAGCCCGGTCTTCACCGGCCGTGTCGCGGCGGGCGAGGCGGTCGAACATGTCATCCATATCGACCATGATGTCGTCGTCGCCAGCTTCGGCATTTATGATCCGTCCCGCTCGGTCAGGGTGGTTGTGCGCGGGGCCACCGGAAACGTCATCGAACTTGACGAGATCACCCACGGATTCACCGTGATCGAGGACCCTGCGACATTGCTCTATCTCGGCTATGGTTTCGAGAACCCGCGCCCCGGGCCCTGGCGCGTGACGATCGAACCCGGCCCCGACACCCCGCCGGAGGGGACGGATTATTCAATCATCGTGCGATATGTGGGTGGTGGTGGCATCGATGCGCGGCTCGACCGCCATCTGGTCGGTCGCGGCCATCCGGTCAACCTGAGCGCCCAGCTACGCCTTGGCGAGGGGCTCTTGGCCCATGACATGGCCGAAGTCACGCTGATCCGGCCCAATGGCGAGGAGGTGGCGCTGGAAGTGCCGCAAAGCGGCGACGGGCTGGAATTGAGCGTGGTTCCCGACAGGACCGGCGCCTGGGGCATCGATGTGCGCCTGCGCCACGAACTGGCCGACGGTTTCGTGGTCGAGCGGGCCGATTATCTGGCTTTCAGGGCGCTTCGTCGCTCCCCGCGCGGCGCCGACTAGGCTGTAACCGAAGCCGATAAAGGCCGGTGCGCGCGTCCTGTGCTGCCTTCACGCGATCCTCGTTTCCATTCCCAGAAGCGAAAACCGCCTCTGCGACCGTGGGCAGGGCCGGCGCGTCGATGTCATGACTGCGGGAGAGGATGTGGATGCGCGCGTTTTCAGCTTGTCTGTGCGGGTTGGAGATGGCCTTGGCATTGCCCGAGCCTCCGACGCCTTGGAAACCCCACACCATCGAGTCTGGCAGATCCGGCGCCTGCGCGAATGTTGCGGCCGGCTGACCAAAGCCGATGGCGGCAGGGGTAGTCCAGGTGTGCTTCCAGATATGCCTTATGTCTCTCCTGCCATTCTCACGTCTCTGCGCGCGGCCGCTTCGGCAGGCAGCGGCAAGCGAGTATCATTTTGATGGAGGAAAGCCGTTCTCTATAGGAAAAAAGTCTGGGCAAAGGCAGCATTCGGTGACAAGATGTGCTCGGCGCGCTGAATTGAGTTCAGCAAGCTGCTGAATCCCCGGGTCGCCCGGGCAAAGATGTCGGGGAAAAGGTATCGATGGCGCAGGGCGACGACACGCACGGACCTGAGGCAATCTTTCGCGCGGCCCTTGCCAAGGGGCGCATCCTTTTGCAGCGCAATCCCGAAAATGGCGCCGTCGTCTTCTATCCGCGTGCGGTCCTGCCCGGCACGCACGGCGCGCGTGCCGGCGCACGGGCGGAGTGGATCACGGCGAGCGGGCGCGGTACGGTCCATTCCACCACCGTCAGCCACCGCCGGCCCGAAGCCGGGGGCGACCGGAACATCGCTCTTGTCGACCTTGTCGAGGGGGCGCGACTGATGTCCAGCGTGGTCGGAATCGCGCCCGAAGCGGTGCGCATCGGCATGGCGGTGCGCGCGCGGATTGACCTGTCGGGCGACGAACCCGTGCTGCTCTTCGAACCCGAGGTGGAGAGCGAGGCATGAGCAGCTTGCGCGGATCCGCGGCCGTGGTCGGCGCGGGGCTTGCGGGGCTGGGCGAGGCGCCCGGGTTCTCGGCGCTCGAAATCCTTGGACTGTCGGTGGATGCGGCACTTGAGGAATGTGGACTTGGGCTTGGCGATGTCGACGGGCTTTTCACCGCCTCGTCCTTTCACTCAATGCCCACGGTTTCGGTGGCCGAGTTTCTGGGGATATTCCCGCGCTTTTCCGACGGCAGCATGATCGGTGGGTCGTCATTTGTCGCGCAACTGCAACTCGCCGCGATGGCGCTTGACGCACGGCTTTGCGAGGTGGCGCTCATTGCCTATGGCTCGAACCAGCGCACCGCGGGCGGCAAGCTGGTCAGCATGACCGAGCCACAGCCCTACGAGCGGGCCTACCGACTGCGCTATCCAATCGATGCCTACGCGCTGGTCGCCGCGCGCCACATGCACGAATTCGGCACGACGCGGGCGGATCTTGCCGCCGTCGCCGTCGCCGCGCGCGATTGGGCGCAGCTCAACCCCGATGCTTTCCGACGCGATCCCCTGAGCCTTGAAGACGTGCTTTCCGCCCGAATGGTTTCCGACCCGCTGGGGGTGCTCGACTGCTGCCTTGTCACCGACGGTGGCGGTGCGGTGGTCATGGTCCGCGCCGAGAGGGCGCGGGACTTCCCGCGCCCACCCGCCTATTTCCTTGGCGGGGCAACCGAGCTTTCGCACCGATCCATCGCCGAGATGCCCGACCTGACCACCACCGCCGCCGTGCGCTCGGGGGCGGCGGCCAATGTTTTCTGTGCCGACGGCGATCTTGCGGCGACATGGCACTATGATGGTTTTTCGGGGCGATGACGACAGGATGTGACCCGGTGACGTGGCAGAATTGTAGGAAGCCAGAATGAACGAATCCGCCCCCATGTCTGCGCGCAGCGTCGGTGCCGTGGTGCATGCACTGCGCATCCTGCGTCATCTCGCCGGGCTCGGTGCCCCGGTGGGCGTCTCGGCCATTGCCCGTGCCACCGGGGTCAACACATCGACCTGTTTCAACATCCTGCGCACGCTCGTCGCCGAGGGCCTCGTCGTCTTCGATCCCGGTGACAAGACCTATCGCCTCGGCCTCGGCGTGCTGGAACTGGCGGTCGGGCTGCTGGGAGCCAACCATGGCGACCTGATCCGGCCCGAACTGGAAAGGCTCGCCGCCGACTCGCCTGCGCTGATCTGCCTGTGGCAGATCGTCGGCGAGGATCGCATCGTTCTGCTCGACCGGGCCTGGCACCCTGGTGCGGTGCGTGTCGATCTGCCGGTCGGAAAGCGCATGCCCAGCTTTGCCGGTGCGGTCGGGCGCGCCATCGCGCATGCACGCGGGTTGAGCGATGCCGAACTGCACAGGGGTTTCGCCTTGTTGCGCTGGCAACAGCCGATCAGCTTCGATGAGTACCGCGCCAGCCTGCGCGACATTCAACGCCACGGCTATGGCCGCGACGCGGGCGCCACCTATGCCGGCATTGACAGCGTCGCCGCGGTAGTGCCCGACGCGAGCGGAGAGCCGCGCTACGGGCTGGGCGCGGTGACGATACGCGGGCAGATGTCGGATGCCGGGATGCACCGGATGGGGTGCGAGCTTCACGCGGCCGGGCGGCGGATCGGCCAGGCTCTGTTTCGAAGCCCAGCCAGGGAAACCGGCACGCCGGACTGAGCGGCGGTTGGCGACGCCGGCTGCGGAATGTCGAATGGAGGGACAGTGGATGGCGCAGGTTGCGCAGGCAGGCGGGTTTCTTGCGCCAATGGCGCCAAAGGCGCTGGCGATCGTCGACGCTTCGGCCGATCCAGCACGAATTGGTGGGCGGCCGGTCGATTGCTCCTGCCGCGCGGGCTTCCGCGGCGCGCACTATCACTCGCCCCCCAAGAGTGCCGCCCCTCAGGCCGCGCAGCCAACCTTGGCGCGTTGCCTGCACGCGCTGATCATCGCCGCCGATGAGGCAATCTGCGCGGACCATGAATCCGACAGGCTGGTGGTTTTTTTCGATCCCGTTCTTGCGGTCGGCGCAATGGCCGCTCTTGCCCGGCAGTTTAAAAATATCGAGATCAATCCGTTTCAGCTGTGCGAGGCGGGGGCAGGGGAAGCGGCGCTCGATACGCTGATAGTGCCCCAGCAGGCCGCTCACGGATGATTCCGTTCACGCAGTCCTTTGCAACACTGTCCGGCTACGCGATGCTCGCGGCCTGGGCCACGGTGCTCGGCGGCGCGCTTTTCGGCTTGGGCGGGCAGGGCGCGGCGATCGCAGCGCTCTTGCTCTTCCTGACACTGCAGTTGCCGCAGACTGCGCCCGGGACCCGGGTGCATCTGGCAGTTGGCGCTGGGCTCGCTCTCTGGGTTCTGGCGGTGGTACCGGCACCAGGCGCGACGCTTTCCGAGGCAGCGCTCAGGGCCTGTTTCGTCAGTGTCCTGTTTGCCGCGCTGGGGGTGTTGCAGACAGCTGTCGCCGGCGCGCCGCGCTTCATCGCCGCGGGCGAAATGCTGGTCCGCCAGCCATCGGGGCGGCGCTATTTCGCGTTGTCGGGCGGTTCGGCGCTTTTTGGCGGCGTGCTGAATTTCGGCGTCTTGCCGTTGTTCGGCAGCTTGGTCCAGCGCGCCCGCCCGCCAGACTCAGACGTCCAGTCCAATGCAGCAATTGCGCTGCGCGAACGGCGGATGCTGGTTGCTCTCTTGCGGGGGTTCTCTGTCGTGATGTTCTGGTGCCCGCTGACCATGGCCTATGCGATCACCACCACCACGATCGAGGGCGCCAACTGGCTGGCGATGGTGGGCTTTGGCCTGGCAATGGCGGTGGCGGTGCTGATCCTCGGCCGCTTCTTTGGCACCGACCGAAGCGCGCCGGTCGTCAACCTCGCGCCGGCGAAGACGCCTTTCTCCTTCGTGGCCCTGCTGCCCGTCCTGGTGCTGCTTCTGGTCCTGTCGGCTCTCGCCGCGGGGGTGGAGGAGTTCACCGCTGGCCGGTTGGTGCACGGGGTGATCCTGTTCGTGCCGCTGGCCGGATTGGTGCTGCTTGCCTATATTCGCGGGTGGGCGGGGCTGGCTCGGCTGGGCCAATACATCGCCGCCGACGTGCCCACGCAAAGAAACGAGATCGCGGTGCTGGGCAATGCGGCCTTTTGCGGCGCACTTCTGGCGGTGCTGCTCCCCGAGGGCTCGGTCGGGGGGGGGCTGCAGCAAATCATGCCGGTAGCAATGATCCCGGCGCTTTGCCTTGCGCTCGTGGTGCTTCTGGGGCAGGCCGGGCTCAACCCGTTGATCAGTGTCGCGGTGCTGGCCTCGACACTGGCCGATGCCGCTGCCATCGGGCTTGACCCGACGGTGTTCGCGGTGGCGCTGACCACTGGCTGGGGGCTGACCATCGGCTCGTCCTCGGCGGCGGCGGCAACGATGGTGGTCGGGCGGCTGACGGCGGCCAGCGCCTGGACCGTGGGTACCCGTTGGAACGGTGCCTTCACGCTCGCGGCAACCGCCACGACGATGATAGCGGTTACGGCGCTGGCACTGTTGCGCTGATCGCAGCTTGAGGGTGCCTCTCGCGCGCCAGGCGTCACGCCAATGGCGTTCCCTCGGCACGTCCATGCTAAAAACCGTGATTCCGGAACGACGGCGCACGCCACCCGTGCACGAACCGAAGTGGAAAAACCGAATCCGGAATGACTTCAGTGGGGAAAGACCGTTGCAAGGCGCTTGCCTGGGTTGGTCAGACATGCAGCGGCATGACGAGGATCAAGGATGGCAGGAACCCGGGCGGCAACACTCGCGGCCTTGGTAATGGCGGGACGCAACTTGATGCCGAAACCGTCTTTTCCGCGCGTGGCGCTGGCATGCTCGCAGCGGCAGGCCATGCGTTCTGCGCGGCGCCAGATGTCGAAGGGTTGATCCTGCGCCCGCCTGGCTGCGGCACAGGTCCGGCTGTCCATTCCGGCGGCGCAGATATGCCGTTGAGACATCGCTTGCTCCAAGGGGGGCGCTGGCGAGCCCTTGATGCGGGCGTCGCGGCCGATCAAAGCATCCGGCGACGGTATTCAGAGACCAAGATACTGGGTTTTCACTTCCTCTTCGATGCCCTCTGGCGGCCCCTGCCAGACCGTGCGCCCGCGCTCGAGCACCACGCAGTGATCGCTCAGCGGCAGCAGATCGGCCAGGCTCTTGTCCACCAGCAGGATTGACAGCCCTTCCTGCTTCAGCGCGGCGATGGCGGCCCAGATCTCGGAGCGGATCACCGGCGCCAGCCCCTCGGTCGCCTCGTCCAGCACCAGAAGCCGCGGATTGGTCATCAGCGCCCTGCCGATCGCCAGCATCTGCTGCTCGCCGCCCGAAAGGGTCGCCGCATACTGGTTCTCGCGCTCGCCCAGGCGCGGGAAGAACTCTTGCACGCGCTCAAGCGTCCAGGCGCCGGGCCGCGCGGCGGCGATCAGGTTCTCGGTCACGGTCAGGTTGGGAAAGCAGCGCCGCCCCTCGGGCACCAGCCCGACCCCGAGCCGAGCTACCTGGTAGGATGACAGTGACCTGAGGTCGCGCCCGGCAAATCTGAGCGTTTGCGCGCGCGACGGCAGCATGCGGCACAGCGCGTGGATGGTGGTGGTCTTGCCCATGCCGTTGCGGCCCAGCAATGCCACCGCCTGCCCCTCGCGCACCTCCAGTTCAACGCCGAACAGCGCCTGCGAGCCGCCATAGAAAACCTGCAGCCCGTCGATCTGCAACAGCGCGTTCATGCGCCCTCCTCCCCCAGATAGGCGCGGCGAACCTCGGGGTCGTTGCGGATGTCGTGCACGCTGCCCGATGCGATGATCCGGCCATTGGCCAGCACCGAGATACGGTCGGCCAGGGCAAAGACCGCGTCCATGTCATGCTCGACCAGCAGGATCGGTGCCTCGCGGCGCAGCTCGTCCAGAAAGCCGATCAGCTCGCGCGCGCCCTCCGCGCCCATGCCCGCCATTGGCTCGTCGAACAGGAACGCCGCCGGCTCGAGCGCCAAAGCGGTGGCAATCTCCAGCCGCCGGCGCTCACCATGCGAAAGTTCCGAGGCCAGGATATGTGCGCGCCGTTCCAGCCCGACGCGGGCCAGATACTCCATCGCCGGCCCGGTCAGGCCGGCATCGCGCTGCACGTTGCGGAAGAACCTGTAGGGGTGGCCCAGCCGCGCCTGCACAGCCAGCATGACATTGCGTCGCGCCGAATATTCGGGGATCAGCGAGGAAATCTGGAAGCTGCGCCCCAGCCCCAGCCTTGCGCGCTGCGCCACGGACAGCCCGCTGATTTCCTGCCCGCGAAAATGGATCGAGCCGGCATCGGGGCGCAACCCGCCGCAGATCAACGCGATCAGCGTGCTCTTGCCCGCCCCGTTCGGCCCGATCAGCGCGTGAATCTCGCCCGGAACGAGAGTCAGCGTCACATCGTCGGTGGCGCGCAGAGCGCCGAAGCTCTTGGAAACGCCGCGGATGTCCAGAACCGGCTCAGCCATGACGGTCCCTCCCGGCGATCAGCCCGATCAGCCCGCCGCGTGCAAACAGCACCACGCCCAGCAGCACCAGCCCCAGCCAGAACTGCCAGTGCTCGGTGATGCCGCCAAAGAACACCTCGAAGGCAACCAGGATACCCGCCCCGGCGACCGGGCCGAACAGGCGCCCGACACCGCCCAGGATGATGATGACGATCAGCTCGCCCGACATCTGCCAGGCCAGCATCGCCGGGCTGACGAAGCGCGTCAGATCCGCCATCATCGCCCCGGCAAGCCCGGTGATCATGCCCGACAGGGCAAAGGCCGCGAGTTTCACGCCAAAGGGCGAGATGCCCAGCGCCGCAGCCCGGTCGGGGTTCTGGCGGATGGCCATGAGCGCGGCGCCGAAACGCGCGTTGCGCACCATGCGAAACAGCAGGATGGCGATCATGAGCACGGCATAGCTGAGCAGGAAAAGCTCCCATATCCGCATGGTGTTGAGGCCGGGAAACTGGTTGCGCACGAAGATCGGCAGCCCGTCCTCGCCGCCATAGGCGGGCCAGGACAGGGTGAAGAAGAACAGCATCTGCGCGAATGCCAGCGTGATCATGATGAAGAAGATGCCCGAGGTGCGCAGCGACAGAGCGCCGATGATGGCGGCCAGCATGCCCGACAGCACGATCGCGACGATCCAGATGATGATCATCTGGTTGGTGCCGGGAATGCCCCAGAATACCGGGGTGCCTGAAAAGGCGTGATGGGCGAGCACGCCGGCAACATATCCGCCCAGCCCGAAAAAGGCGGCATGGCCGAATGACACCATGCCCCCCAGCCCCAGCGCCAGGTTCAGCCCCACCCCGGCCAGCGCCAGGATTGCAACCCGCGTGGCCAGCGTGATGAAGAAGGGCTCGTCGATCACATAGGCAACCGCCGGCACGACAAACAGCGCCACGGCGAGCACGATGTTGACGATGGTTTCTCTGCGCGCGTCAGCCATGGGCAGGGAACAATCCTTTGGGGCGCAGCACCAGGACCAGCGCCATGAGAACATAGATCAGCATCGACGCCAGCGCGGCCCCCACGCCCATCGCCTGCGAGGTGTCCAGAAAAAGCGAGAAGAAGCGCGGCAGGAGGAACCGGCCCATGGTATCGATCACGCCGACCAGCAGCGCGCCGACCAGCGCGCCCTTGATCGAGCCGATGCCGCCGATCACGATCACAACGAAGGCCAGGATCAGCACGGGCTCGCCCATGCCCACCTGCACCGACTGGATGGCCCCCACCAGCGCCCCGGCCATGCCCGCCAGCGCCGCGCCCAGCGCAAAGACCACGGTGTAGAGCGCCTTGATGTTGACGCCCAGCGCGGCGATCATCTCGCGGTCGCTTTCGCCGGCGCGGATGCGGATGCCCAGCCGGGTCCTGGCGATGAGCACCCATAATCCGATCGCCGTGGCGATGCCGAAGCCGATCAGCGCCAGCCGGTAGAGCGAATAGCTCACCCCGCCGCCCAGATTGACCGAACCGCGCAGTTCGGGCGGCACGCTGAGATAGAGCGGGAACGGGCCGAAAACCATGCGCACCGCCTCGGACAGGATGAGGATCAGCGCGAAGGTTGCCAGCACCTGATCAAGGTGGCCTCGGGCATATAATCGGCGGATCACCACCACCTCGATGATCGCCCCTGCCGCCGCCGCCGCCGCCAGCCCGGCAATCAGCCCCAGCCAGAAATTTCCGGTGGCCGCTGCCGCGGCGGCGCAGAAAAAGGCGCCGATCATGTAGAGCGAGCCATGCGCCAGATTGATCAGCCCCATGACGCCGAACACCAGCGTAAGGCCAGCGGCCATGAGAAAGAGCATCAGCCCGAACTGGACACCGTTCAGGAGCTGCTCGGCAAAGAGTGCGAAGCTCATGGTTCTGTCGGCTTTCGGAAAGGTGGTGGGCGCGGCAAAGCCCCGTGGCCGCCGCGCCCGGTCCGGTTACATCGAGCAGTCTTCGCCGTAGACGTCCTGATGCTCTTCGAAAGCCACGCCGATGATGCGGTTGGTTACTTCGCCATCCACCTCGACGACTTCACGCACATAGACCCGCTGGATCGGGTGCTGGTTCGACGCAAAGCGGAAATCGCCGCGAACCGAGGTGAAATCGGCCTCGCGCAGTGCGGCGCGGAAGGCGTCCAGATCCGAGATATCGGCGGTTTCCATCGCCGACAGGATCAGGTTGGCCGTGTCAAATCCCTGCGACGCGTAAAGCGAGGGCGTGCGGCCATAGGCCTCGCGGAAGGCGGCGACGAAGGCTGTGTTGGCCTCGTTGTCCAGATCAGGCGACCACTGGCTGGTGTTGAGCACGCCCAGCGCGGCTTCGCCAACCGCGGGCAGGATGTCCTGGCTGAAGGTGAAGGCCGCCGAGATCAGCGGCAGATCGACGCCGGACTGCTCGTACTGGCGCATGAACGAGATGCCCATGCCGCCGGGCAGGAAGATGAACACGCTGTCAGCCCCGGATGCGCGGATCTCGGCGATCTCGGCGGCATAGTCGGTCTGGCCGACCTGGGTGAACAGCTCGCCCGCCTGCTCGCCCTCATAGTAGCGCTTGAAGCCGGTCAGCGCGTCGGTGCCGGCCGGATAGTTCGGCGCCATGATGAAGGTGTTGGTATAGCCCTGCTCGTTTGCCACCGCGCCCGCGGCCTCGTGCAGCATGTCGTTTTGCCAGGCGGCGTTGAAGTAGTTGGGATGGCAGTTCGCGCCCGCCAACGCCGACGGTCCGGCATTGGGCGATACGTAGATTACATCCTGCGCCACGGCGCTGGGCACGACGGCCATCGCCAGGTTGGACCAGATGATGCCGGTCAGGATATGCGCCCGCTCGGACTGGATCATCCGTTCGGCAATCTGCACGGCCAGTTCGGGGCGCTGCGCGTCATCCTCGACCACCAGGCGCAGGTTCTCGTTGCCGGATTGTTCGAGCGCCAGCCGGAAACCGTCGCGTACATCGACGCCCAGCCCCGCACCGCCGCCCGAAAGCGTAGTGATCATGCCGACCGTCACCTGCTCGGCCGATGCCAGCCCCGCGCTGAATACCGCCGCCGTCGCGGCGAGTGCCAGTTTTCTACCAAAGGTCATCTTTCCCTCCCTTGTTTGTCGTTATTCTGTGCAGTTAGACAGCGCTGCCGCCACTTCGCAAGTCGTTTTCCGATCTGGCAGCATCGCCCTGTCACCGCCGGGCGGCAGATTCGGGCTCGATCCGGCGCAGGGCCTGCCGGTCGATCTTGTCGGTGCCGGTCTTGGGCAGGTCGTCCAGAAAGATCACCTGGCGCGGGTATTTATGCGGCAGAAGCTTCGCCTTGGCATGGGATTGCAGCGCCTTCGCGATGTCGTCACCCGCGACCTGCCCGGCGCGCAGGGAAACGAAGGCGCGGATGGTGGTGCGCCCGTCAGCCAACGGCACCGCCAGCACGCAGCTCTCGCGCACTGCGGGGTGTTCGTTGAGCGCCAGTTCGATCTCCATCGGCCAGACCCATTGGCCTGAAACCTTGACCAGATCATCGGCGCGGCCGCGGAAGAAGTAGTTTCCGTCGCTGTCGGCCACGAACCGGTCGCCGGTATTGAGCCATTCGCCGCGGATCGTTTCGGCGTTCTTGTCGGGACGGTTCCAGTAGCCCGGGGTGCGCGACAGCCCGCAAACCTCCATCACCCCCTCTTCGCCGGGCGCGGCCTTGTGGCCCTCGGGCGTGGTCAGCCGCACCGCGTAGCCCGGCACCACTTGCCCCGCAGAGCCCGGCACCTGCTTTTCGGCGGTGTTGGACAGGTAGATATGCAGCATCTCGGTAGAGCCCAGCCCCTCGATCACCGGCAGTCCGCAGCGGCCGCGCCACGCATTGGCGATCTCGGCTGACAGCACCTCGGCCGCCGACAGGCAAAGCCGCAATGAGGACAGATCGGCCTGCGCGGCCTCGGGCGCGTGCATCAGGGCGGTGTAAAGCGTGGGCAGGCCGAAAAATGCCGTCGGGCGGTGACGTTCGATCTGGGCCAGAACGCGCGCGGGCTCTGGCCGGCCCTGCATCAGCACCGCCGATGCACCGGCCGCCATGGGAAACACCACCGAATTGCCGAAGCCATAGGCAAAATAGATCTTGGGCACGCTGAAGCAGATGTCATCGGCCGTCAGCTTGAGGTAATGCGTGCCATAGGCAGCAGCGATATAGGGCACATCGCGGTGCAGATGCACCACGCCCTTGGGTCGCCCCGTCGAGCCCGAGGAGTACATCCAGAACGCCATGTCGGTTGCCGCGCTCGGATGCTCGGCCAACTCGGCCGGTGCATCGGCCCAGGGGCGCTCGGTGGCATCGAGAACCGTGCAGCCCATGCCATCAAGCGCCTTGGCAAAGCTGCCCGAGGCCACGGCAACCCTTGCCCCGGAATCGTCGAGGAAGAAGCGCAGCAGATCGGGCGGCGACAGGGTGTTGATCAGCATCGGCACCAGCCCGGCGCGCATCGCGCCCATGATGGCGGCGGGATAGGCGGGCTCGTCATCCATCAGCAGCAGCACGCGTTCGCCAGGTTCGGCCATGGCGCGCAGATGATTGCCGATGCGCGCCGCTTCTGCGATCAGTTCGCCATAGCTGACCTGCCCGCCGTCATGGATGATCGCCACACGCTCGCCATGGATGGCATTGTCCCACAGCAGGCGCGCGCAGTTGTATTGCGCGGGCACAGTGAACCCGATCTGCGCTGCCAGTTCCTTCACACTCATGCCATGGCCTCCAATGACAACCCGCGCGCCTCTGCGGCGGCGGCGAATTCCGGCGCCATGGCGCGCAGCCGCGCCGCATCCAGCCGCCCGGCGCGGCGGATATAGGACAGCGCGAAGGCCCAGGGCTCCAGCGCCATGTGCCGCTCGAATTCCTCGTACCACTGCGCCGAGGCGCGCGCGGCGCCGACGATCTTGCGCAGCACGGGTTCGCGCGCGCGCTGATAGGCGGGCAGCGCGGCGGCAATATCCCAGTCGTTTTCCTTGAGCGCGCGCACGAGCGCCACCACATCCTCCAGCGCCAGCCTTGTGCCCGAGCCGATCGAGAAATGCGCCGTGTGCAGCGCATCGCCGACCAGAACGCGGTTGCCGTCATGCCAGCGCGTGCAGGCCAGATCGGGAAACTGCCGCCAGATCGAGTTGTTGGGGATCAGCCTTGCACCCCCCAGCGTGCCGGTAAAAAGGCGCTCGCAGATCTTGCGATAGGCAGGCTCGTCCATGCTATCGAAACCGGTGCGGTCAAAGGTCTCGGGTGTCATCTCGATGATGAAGGTCGCCCGCCCCGGCGCATAGGCATAGTGATGCGCGTTCATCGGGCCGAATTCGGTGTCGATGAAGGTCTGGGTGAGGGCGTCGAATTCGCGCTCGGCGCCATACCAGACGAAGCGGTTCTTCAGATAGGTGAGTTCCTCGCCGAAATCGCCCGCGGCACGCACCGCCGAGTTCAACCCGTCGGCGCCGATGACCAGATCGGCCTCGCCAAAGGGTGGCTCCAGCCGCACCCCGTATTCGGGCACGATGCCAATCTCGGCCGCGCGGCCCTGCAGAAGTTTCAGCATTTCCAGCCGCCCGATACCGGAAAAGCCCACCCCGTCGATAACGATCCGCTGGCCGCGATGCTCCACCGCGATATCCTTCCAGCGCTTCATGTGCGGGGTGATCAGCGCCACGGTTTCGGGGTCATCGGCGGCAAGGAAATCGAGCGCCTGATCAGAAAACACCACACCAAAGCCAAAGGTGGCGTCGGGCGGGTTCTGCTCGAACACGCGCAAGTCGATATCGGGGCGTGCGCGGCGAATGAGGATGGCGGCGTAAAGCCCGGCCGGCCCGGCGCCGACGATCGTTACCTGCATGTCCCCTCCGCATGGCGATGCAATAAGCAAAATCTCGTTCTCATAATTTATTACGCATTGCGTAACTGCGCGTCAACCCGCACAATGGTCCTGGATCCCGGTTCGGGGCTATGAACGGACAGCAATCGGCCGCAGCCGGAATGCGAACAAGAGAGGGAGCACAGCAGAGCAATGGACGCATCGCCAATCGAACAGGCCACCGCCCCTGAGCGCCGCCGTGGCGTGCAATCGGCCGAGGTGGCGGTGGCGGTTCTGCGCAAGCTGGCCGAGGCCGGCGCGCCGCTGGGGCTTAACACGCTGGCCACGCAGGTCGGGCTGGCACCGGCAAAGGCGCATCGCTACCTGGTCAGCCTGGTGGCCAGCGGCATGGTCGTTCAGCGCAACAGCGGCGCCTATGATCTTGGCCCGCTGGCCGCGCGCATCGGCACGGCGGCGCTGGCTCGGGTCGATTACCTGAACCGTGCGGGTGACGCCTTGCCCGGATTGGTGGAACAAACCGGGCTGACGGGCATGCTGTCGGTCTGGGGGGCCTATGGCGCCACGGTGGTGCGCTGGGAAAAGGCCAGCGCGCAGCTGATCACGGCGCTGGGGGTGGGCTCGGTGCTGCCGCTGACCCGCTCGGCCACGGGGCTGGCCTTCATGGCCTGGTTACCCGAGCGGCTGCTGGGCGAGGCCAATGCCCGCGAAGCACCCGAACTGGCAGCGCCCGAGTTGGCGCGCCTGCGCGTGCGCCTGCGCAAGGAATTCGTTACCGAGGCGTCGGGCAGCTTCATCCCCGGGCTCTATGCCCTTGCCGCACCGGTTCTGAACGCGCAACGCATAGCCGAGGGCGTTATCACGCTGGTTGCAACCGACCCGACGGTGATACACGCCGATGCCCCGGCCCGCCACGCGCTGGACAGGGCGGCGCGAGAGATCGGCGGTTACGACGGCTGATACCAGATTGGCTTGATTGCGACGGTTGCAGCACGGGCAGCGACTGGCCTGAGTTGTGGGCGAGCAGCGCCCAGCCAAGCCGCGCTCCAGCCCGCGCTGCCTGTTGGATATGTGCTTTGCCAGGCGTGGCGGCAAGCCCGTCGCCCGCCCTGGGATGCAAGCCCGTGGGTGGCAGGGGCCGCCGCCGGTTGGGCTGGCAAGCCTGGACAGGGGCATGTGCATGAAGCACGAGGATATGGACAGGACCCCGGAATGAAACCGGAACCCGTCGGCGTCGATCATTCGAAGGCATGGCTCGAAATCTTCAACCCCGAATGCGGCCCGGCGCGGGGCGCGAATGCCGACACCGGCTCGCGTGTCTTCCTGCGCCAGTTCGGCGGGCGGGTTCAGTTCGGCATGAGGATTTCCATGACTTGCGGAAGTACCTGCTGGCCCACCTGCATCTGCATGGAAAGGATGCGCCGGTTCTGGGCGTCGTTGAGTTCCGTCAGCCTGGTCAGCGCCGAATGGCCTGTAGGTGTCTGCAGGAATTCGTGCAGCGCCTGCAATTCATCAAGCGTGAAGATATCGGCCATCACTTCGTCCTGCGTCAGCATGATCTCGCGCAGGGGTTCGGTGACATGCGCCAGGTATACCGCCTCCAGCCTTTCCAGCTGCTCATCCGAGATCGGCAGCCCCATTCCACGCATCTCGTCGATGGTCGGCCGGTATAGCCGAAGCACCATCGCCTCGAAATCGACCCACTCCATGACCTGCTGGGTGTAGCGCGTGGCGATTTCGAGCCGCGCGGGGCGATCATCGGCGGCGACCGGCGCGGTGAACAGGGCGAAGGCAATCGACAGTGCGAGCGGGCGAATCATGGCCTGAGCCTCCGGCAAGGGGGAATGGCTGGAAGTATGCGCAGTCGCGGGGCGGCTTGTCCATGACGGCGCGCCCGCGGTGCCGGCGATGGCCGCTCAATGGCCACTGGCGAAGTCTTGCAGCGCCTGGCGCGTCAGCGGGCCGTACTGGCCATCAATGGCACCGGCATAATGCCCGGCATCCAGGGCCATGCGCTGCAAAGCCATCATGCTGCGCGCAGGCAGCCGGCCGGCCTGCTGCAAGACATGATCGACCACCGCCTCGTTGCCCGAGCGCAGCGCCAGACCCAGCCAGAACGCCGCCCCGTCAGGGTCCATGGGCGTGCCGCTTCCCTGCGCCAGAGCCAGACCGAGATTCATCATCCCCTGGGCATCTTCCGCCTGTGCTGCCTGCCTGAACCAGGCCACCGCCTGCGCCGGATCGCGCGCCACGATGCGCCCCTCGCGATACATCACGCCAAGGTGGTTCATCGCAAGCCCGTGCCCGGCAGCGGCAGCCTGGCGAAACAGCCTGAGCGCCTCGGCGTCGTCGCGCGGGGCGCCGCGGCCATCGGCGATCATCCAGCCCAGCATCGTCAAAGCCTCGGGCACACCGCGTTCGACGGCATGGCGATACCAGAACACCGACTGCGCATCGTCGCGGGCAACTCCCTGGCCCCGAGCCAGCCGCCGGCCGGTCTCGAACATGGAAAGCGCATCGCCTTCCCATGCCGCGCGTTCATACCAGAAGAAGGCCTGCGCCGGGTCATGGCGCGGATCGGCGGCATCGTCGAAGTGCGCCGCGAGTTCGCGCATGGCCTGGGTATCGCCGGCCTCGGCGGCCTGTTGAAGTGCTGCCAGGGGATCAACCGGCGGTGCCGCGGGCGGCTCAGGCGCGGGCAGGGGGGGCGGCGCCGGCGGCTCGGCCACTGGCGGGGGCGGCGCGGGTTCCGGTGTGGGTGCTGGTACCGTTGGTGCCGGCGCGGGTGCCGGCGTGGCGTCAGCCGGTTCGACGCGGAGCGAGGCGACGATCCGGGCAACCGCTTCGTGGTAGCGGGCCTGATCGGCACTGGGGTATTCCAGGTGCAGGATATGAAACCGGCCCCCGGCCAGCAGATGCACCCGCACCACCGTCTGCGCACCGCGGCGGCCTTCCAGGCGGTCGCGGCCTTCCTCGCGCTGCATGTCGGTCAGGGTTTCGATCAGCCCGCCGCCGGTGGTGGCGGCAAGCAGCCCGTTCAGCCCCTGCCCGAAATGATCGGGCTGGGTGAGCAGCAACAGCCGCGCCTGCCCGTCGGCACCTTCCAGCGCCAGCGAGCCATCGGGCTGGGCTGGGCGGGGCGGAAAGAGTTCGGTGGGGTAATCGAGGCGCAGGCCATGGGCGGGATCGGCAAAGCTGGCCCAACCCGGTGCCGGAGCGACCGGCGGCACGGCCGGGTCAACCGGCGCGGGCCCGGGTGCAGGCGGCGCAGGTTCCGGAACCGGCGGCGCGGCCGCCACGCCGATCACCGGGCGGCAGGGATGGGCGCCTTCGGGCAGGTTCAAGCGGATCGAGGCGACAACATCGCGCAACAGTGGGCGCTCTCGAAAATCGCCTTCCCAGCCGATGATGGTTACGCTGATCGGCGCATCATCAGGCAGGCACATGTCGGGCACGATGATGGCCTGCACGACGTTATCGCCAAGATCATCCGCCGCGGGTCCGATTGCCAGACGTGCGCTTAGCCCGAAGAAGGTTTCATCGGTGATCACCGGCGGTTCGGCGAATCCGCCAAGGCTTTCAAGCTCGGCACGCGCGACCGCGCCGGCGCGGATCGTGATAACCCCTTCGCGAAGGAATTGCGCGCTCCAGGTGTCGGCGCGGTCGGCATCGACGCCGAAACGATCGCGCGGCAGTTCAAGCTCCACCAGCCCGTCGAGCACCTCGCGCCGAAGCTCGGCGGGCGGCGCCGGTTCCGGCTCGGGCTCGGGCGCCGCCACAGCCGCGGCCAGATCGGAACGACAGGCGATGGCATCGGCGGGCAGGTCGATTCTCAGCCCCTCGACGAAGGCGCGCAGATTGTCCGTTTCCTGCCAATGGCGCTCTCCGACCAGGGTCAGCACGATCAGCCCGCCATCTGCCAGGCAGCGATCGAACACCACCAATGTCATCGGCCCGCCCAGCACATGCCGGCTTTGCGAGGCGGCACCCTCTGCGATCTGCGCCGGCAGCCCCAGGAACTGGCCATCGCTGAATACGGGCGGCTCGGCAAAGCCGGCATGCGGCATGGCCAGCGCGCCTTGCGCGGCCATGCCCGTTTGCAGCATGGCCATGTCGTTGCCGCTGGCGAAAAGCTGGTAGCCGCGGCCCGAGAATGCCGAGCGCCAGCCCGGTGGCAGGGTAACCTGGAACAACCCGCCCAGCGCCGTCATCTCGGCCACCGGCGGCTCGAAACGCCGGCTGGGGCGCAGCCGGAGCGTGCCCAGCACGGTTTCGAACTCGGCCAGCGCGGCGGCCTCGTCGGACAGGTTGTAGCCCACGAACAACAACGACAGCCTGCGCCCGCGGCGGTCCTCGGCATCGGAATGCAGCAAGATGGCGCGCAGGTCGAAATCGTCCTGGCTGAGCGCCATGTCCCGGCGAAAGAAGCGGTGCGTACCCTCGATCATCACCTCGGAACGGTCGATGACAGGAATGAAGTCCTCCTCCACCTCGGCTTGATCCATCGGGCGCACGACGATGATGGTGCCCTCGAAGCCCGGGGGCGGCGCCTCGAGCAAATCGAGATCATCGGCACGGGCCAGCGCCAGGTCGCTGTCCTCGGCGAACAGGACCTCGAAATCGGACGGCAGCGCGAAGGACAGGCCGGAACGGACCTGCCGCACCCAGCCCTCGGGCGCCTCGGGCGGCAAGGCACCAAAATAATCGGCCGCGTCCGGCGCCACAGGGCGCAGGGATCGGGCAATCTGATGCGGGTCGATATCGGGGCGGTTGGCGGCGAGGATGAGGGCCATGGCATGGCCCGGCCCGGAAGCTTGGGCATGCATCAGCATCAGCCCCTGCCCGCTGCCATGCGTGGGATCGAGCGTCAGCGCCAGCCGGCGCATCGACGTGCCGTCGGCCTGGGTGATGCTGTCCTCGGCGCCATTGATCCAGCCGTGGTCGGGGCCGAAATGGGCGAAATCATCCTCGCTGCCGAAAAAGAGCCCGACATAGAGCCCCTCATGCTGCGCCAGTTCCGGCCCCTCGGACAGGATTACGCCGTCATGCTCGTCCAGCAGCGCCCGCAGCGCGTAGGGCAGATCGACCGCCAGCCCGGCGCGGGATTCGTATGGCGCCGGCGCATCTGCGGGTTGCGGCTGCGGTGCGATGGCGACGGGGGCATCGGGTTCGGCAAAGGGCACTGGCGGCGCCTCGGCAACAAGGGGCGACGGTGCCGGATCGGCCATCATCTCGCCAACAGCCTCGGGCGCCACCTCCAGCCAGCCGGTGACGAAATCGTCGGCAAGTGCGCCGGCGGCAAGCAGCGTCGATCCGGCGAATGCCAGCGCGGCGCAGATCATCGCCAGGGGGCGGTGTCGGGGCGGGGCGCGGTGATGTCCGGTCGCGTGAACGATGCTCGACATGGCTTCCCCTGCTTGCTTACTGGCCAAGGCCCATATCAAGACCCTGGCGGATCGCCTCGCGCATCTGGCGACCGACCTCGCCTTCGAAACTGACGTAGAACCATTGACCCTGATCGCGCATGAACCCGCCCTGCAGGTCGATCCGGATGGGCGCGGTGCATTCCTGGCGAACCGTCACCTGAACCCTGTCGGGCGGCGCCTCGAAGTCGCGCAGCAACAATGGCTCGCCGCCGGTTTCCAGCGCCGGCGCCGGCGGGTCGGCGCAGGGGATGACCATCCGCATGCCCGATGTGCCTTCATAGACACAAAGCCCCTGCCGGCCCGGCGGCGCCGGCACCATGTCTTCGCTCTCGGCGATGCGCCGGACGGAGCAGCGCGCCCGCTCGAACAGCACACCCAGGAACAGCTGCGCCTCGCAGCTTTCCAGGGCGGTGATGTTGTCGAAAAGCGGTGGCGTGAAGTGCAGGTTGGCGCCGTCGGAGGCCCCGAAGCTGCGCTCGACCCAGCCGTCGATATCGTTGAACTGCCCCATGATCAGTTGCAGCCGCCCGCCGACCCCCATGTGAAGGATGCCGGTGGGGTGCGGTGGCAGCGAGAGCGTTTCGGTGGTCTCGGGTTGGCCCGGATGCTGCCATGTGCGGGTGCAGCCTTGTGCCCCCTCCTCGCGCCGATAGGCCAGCACATAAAGCGCCTCGGGTTCGCCGAACTGCACCGTGGCGCGGCGGTTTTCGTCCCAGATAACGAGTTGAGCCAGCGTGCCCTGCGGGGTTTCCAGTTCGATCTCCCTAGGTTCGTGAAGCCACCCCGGCCCGCTCTCGACCAATGTCTGCGTTTCCTGAATTTCGCCGCTGCGCTGATTGGCGCGCAGGATGGCCAGCGTCGAGATATGCACCACGCGCGGCACGCCGGGTTCCAGCATGCCCGACCAGCCCCGGTGCCCCGGCACGCGAATCGTGAACCGGGTGGGAGCGTCGATGTCATGGGCGACGATGGTGAGTTCCCACAGGCTGTTCAGATGCGGGCGCAGATGGGTGTTGGCGTCGGCTGCGGCGGCATCGAGCGTGTCGAGCCACATTTGCCTCGCCGCGCGCGCAAAGACGACTGTGTTCAGGGTCTCGTTGATCCGCTCGCGCGCCCTGGCTTCGATCTCGGCGCGCTGCTCGGGGGTGATCACGGCAAACCGCGTTATGCCCACGACCCGCGAACCGGTATCGGGCACGATCTCTTCCCAGAAATAGCTGTCGTCCCAGGGGCGGCTGACATAGGCGGCAATCTCACGCTCCAGCGCATCGGCTGCCTCTTGCGGCGAAAGCCGGTTGCGCAGAATCCGCGTGACGACCGCATACCAGTCATCAGCGCCGCGCTGATGCGCCGGCAACTCGAAGAACCGCCGATAGGCTGCTTCCGAGGCATCCAGCCGGCGGCCGTGGGTGGCCTCCAGCAATGCCGATCCGGTGCGGCGAACGGTGAATTCCGTCACCAGAGCGGCCAGCGCCACCATCTGCACGCCGGGTGTGCCATAGGTTCCGATCAGAAAACCCACCGAACCCACGCTGGCGGTCCAGACCGCCTGGCCGGTCTCGCCGCGGGCAACATCATAGGCCACCTTGCCCGCGGTCAGACCGAGGCCGACATAACCAAGGCTGCTGGCCAGACTCTCCCACAACCCGCCCGGCCAGGCCGCACCTATCGGCCCGCCGATACCGCTGACGATGCCATAGTAATCCAGAAGGCTGCCAAGGACGGTTTCGTCGATGTTTTCCTGCAACCAGTCAGCCTGGGCCGTGGGGTGCGCGCGCGACAGGATCTGCACGAACGGATCGCTCTCGCTCAAGCCGTAGCGCGAATAGTAAACCTCGGCCATGGAATCGACGCGGAACCGAGACACCAACTCGCCGGGGCCGCTGTTGAGTGTCTCGATGCGGATGGGAAAACGCTCATAGGCAGTCTGTGCGCCCAGCGGCGCGGCACCGGGCAGCGCGAGCGCGGCGGCAAGAATGCTCAGGCGGACTGCTTTCAATACCGTGACCCCTGCAAGGGAAAGGGAAGCTCAACGAGCTTTCCCCACAAAGCACGCGCCCGCCTTGATCAAGATCAGTTGCGACATCGGGTCATCACACTGTCTCGGCGGCGCGATCGCCGGAGAACCCGTGCGATTGTGCCAACCATGCCGGGGCCGCGCGCATTGGCTTGAACCGCTTGCCGGGCGGTCATTGCCAGGCGGCGCCATAGCCCTCGATGGCGCGGAGGGGCGCCAAGTCGCAGCGCGTCGGGCGAGACGTGATCAGCTCCGGCCAGACGGGCGCATTCGGCAATGGCTGCTGGCTCGGGTGTTTCGCTTTCGTCGGCCATCGCGCCGAAAACTCCGTCGAGGGCCACGCCGGGCAAGGCCAAAGCCAGCGACAGGAACAATCCACCGAAAACGCGCCGTGCGCCTGACAGGGTGCGGCTTGCTGCAAAGGCGGAAGCCCTCATCGTGCACATGGTCATCACCGATCACCCCGGCAGGCATGAAAAGCCCCGCCCGGGCGCAGTTTAAGCACCATCCCGACGCCGATACTTGATACAAATCATGCGGACCGTTCCAGCGCACCGCCTCTGCCAGAAGTCGATGCTGCACGGCGTTGCCGGTCGCTGCCCGTGCTGTGCCCGGAGCCATCAGCCGAATCCGGCATGATGTGTGCGGAGACCGTCACTGGAGCAACGAACCCTCTTGGGATGACTAGCCTTCGAATGCTTCGAACTCATCCTGAAGCGTGCGAAGTTCATCGACCCTGCTCGATACGCGATCACCGAGTTGCGCGATCACGTCGTCAAGCAGCAGCCCGCACAGGCTGACGAAGGGTGTTTGCGTATCCCAGAACAGGACCGATTCGGTCTGAACCGGAAACACGATATCGGTGAAATCCCACGCCCAGTGGCAATGCGTGTCGCATATCACCACCAGCGGCAGGTTTCGCCGTGCCGCCGCGCGCGCTAGCAGCAGGCTCAGCCGCGTGTAGCGCCGCATTTCGAAAAGGACGATGCAGGCCCTGCCTGATCCGGGGCCGATGATTTCGGCGAAGGTGCCATCCGCGCCGTCGGCAAAATAAACGTCCGGGCGCAGATAGGACAGCCGGCTTGCAAAGTCCGAGGCGATGCCGCGAATGGTCTGAAAGCCGCTGACGCCGACACGCTCGGCCGCCGCGATCGCCTCGACCGCTTCGCGCCATTGCGGGGTTGCGCGTTGTTCATAGGCACTGAGCAGTGCGCGGGTTTCGAGTTCGAAATTCTCGGCAATCCGCTGGTTCTCGTCGCCCACGCGGCGGATGCGGTCGATGCGGTCGGACACCATGAGCTGACCGGCATCGAGCTCGGCGCGAATGGCGGCCTTGAAGGCGCCCGCATCCGGGAAGCCGATGGTCCGCAGGAAGCGACTGACCGTCATCTGGCTCACGCCGGCCGCTTCGGCGATGGAGGCCGCGGTATCGAAGGGCAGGCGTTCATGATGAGCAAGCATATAGTTGGCGATGTTCTTCTCGGCGCGCGTGAAGGCGGAATAGTCACGCTTCAGCCGCTCTATCAGTGTCTGGCTCATCCTGTGCTCCCGGGCCTGTGTGCCGACCATGGCCGTTCGGCTTCCAGCCGTGCGGCGAGGCGAAACAGCATGTCTTCCCTGCCATAGGGCGCCGTGAACATCACGCCGATGGGCAGGCCGTTTTCGGTGTGATGCAGCGGCACGTTCATGCTGGGCTGGCCGGTCATGTTGGCAAGCTGCGTGAAGGGTGAAAACCGCGCCAAGGCCCGCTCGTAGCCGCGGATATCGTCGGTATTGGTGCGCAGCCGGCCCAGCGGCACCGGGGGTTGCGCCAGCGTCGGGCTGAGCAGGAGATCAAAGCGCTCGTGAAAGGCGGCCATGCGTCGGCCCTGGGCATGGATGGCAAGAAGGGCCTCGGGATAGTCCTCGATGCGCAGCGAGTGAGCGAATTCCACTGCATTCCAGCTGGTTGCATCGACCTCGCCCTGGGTAACCGCGCGCCCGCGCGCTTGCCCGATGGCGCGCAAGTGGCGGGTGACGTTGCTGGCGACAAGAATCCACAGCGCGCGGCCCAGTTCATCGGCGTCGCCCGGTGGCGCGGCCTCCTCGACGCGATGGCCAAGGGATTCGAGCAACCACGCCGTGTCAAGCGCAGCCTGGCGGCAGGCAGGGTCCACCGCGACCCCCGAGAGCGGGCGCAGTTGCAGCGCGACGCGCAGCTTGCCGGGATCGCGGCCGAGTTCATCCATATAGGGGCCGGCGTGACAGGGGGCAGCATAAGGATCGCC
Organism: Pararhodobacter sp.; assembly: GCA_020832665.1. Lineage (GTDB taxonomy): Bacteria > Pseudomonadota > Alphaproteobacteria > Rhodobacterales > Rhodobacteraceae > Pararhodobacter. The sequence goes on from JAFIEG010000015.1 coordinate 32,736, forward strand.
CGGCGCCGGGCCCAGCGTTGCATCCAGAAACGCGGCGCTGTCGCGCACCGTTCGGGTGAGCACATGCGCGCAAGACAGGCTGCCCCAGCCCTCGCCCGCGGGCGGGCCATGCGGGATGCGCGCGCGCGACGGCTTCAGGCCGAACAGCCCGCAGCACGAGGCCGGGATGCGGATTGACCCGCCGCCATCGGTGGCGTGCGCCGCCGGCACCACGCGCGCCGCCACCGCTGCGCCCGACCCGCCTGATGACCCGCCGGCGCTGCGACCGGTATCCCACGGGTTGCTGGTGCTGCCGTGCAGGCTGCTTTCGGTCGAGGCAGCGAGCGAAAATTCAGGCGCCGTGGTTTTTCCGAAGATCACCAGCCCAGCCGCACGATAACGCGAAACCAGCGTCGAATCGGCGGTTGCGGGGCGGTGCTGCAATAGCCTTGTGCCGTTTGCCGTGGGCGTTCCGGCCAGATCGGCCGAAGCGTCCTTCAACAGAAAGGGCACGCCCTTGAGCGGGCCCTCGGGCAACCCGCGCGCAATTGCATCGCGGGCGAAATCGAATAGCCGCTGCGACAGGAAGTTCAGGGCGGGATTGGCCAACTCGGCCAACGCGATGGCCGCATCGAGCAGCTCCTCGGGCGAAACCTCGCCCCGGCGGACGAGATCGGACAGGCCGACCGCATCGAGATCTTCATAGGCCGTGAACATGGCGTATTCTCCTGATCTTCCGGTTGACGGCGGTCATCCCGGGGCGGCAACCCGCAAACTTTAGTTAGTGATATAACAGATATTGACATAATGTTATATAACTAACATAATCGTCAAGAGCTTCATCAAGAAAGCCCGGAATAACCGAAACTCACGAACAGAGAGGAACGACCGATGCCTGGAACTCCCCGCACATCGCTGTCTGCCCTGGCCATCATGGCCGGGCTCGGCCTGGCGCTGCCGGCAACTGCGGAAAGCGTCATCACCTGGGGCAAGCCCGCCGAGATCACCGGTTTCGATGTCCATGTCGCGGGCACGGTGGCGTCCTGGGAAATGTATCAGATGGTCTACGAGACCCTTCTTACCACCGATGACGATTTGAATCTGCAACCGGGCCTTGCCGAAAGCTGGGAGGAAGTATCGCAGACGCGATTCATATTCACGCTGCGCGAGGGGGCTGCCTTCTCGAACGGCCGGGTGGTCGACGCGCAGGATGTCATCGGGTCGATCGAGCGCATCCGCAACCCGGAAACCGCGTCCTACTGGGCGCATCAGCTGGGCGAGATCGTATCGATGGAGGCGCTGGATGACCGCCGCGTCGCCGTTGACCTCGCCCGTCCGCATGCCACCTTCCTGCCGGCACTGGCGCATATCACGGCGGCGATCATCCCGGTGCAGGAATACCAAGCCGGCGAGTTCAACCCGGAAAGCGAAATGCTCGGCTCGGGCCCCTTCATGGTGTCGGCGCATAACCAGGATGAAAGCTGGACGCTGCTGCGCAACCCTCATTACGGGCGCGACGGTTATCCGCGCGCGGACCGGATGAATGTGGCAATCATCCCCGACGAATCGGCGCGCATGGCGGCGCTGCGCGACGGGCGCATCGATTTCACCACCTTCGAGAACCCCGACGCGCCGCAGATGCTGGGCACTACCGCCGGTGTCGCCCATCATCCGATCCAGACCACCAATTACTACCGTTTCGACGTCAACGCGCTGAGCGAGGACTCGGCCTTTCACGACCGCCGCGTGCGCCAGGCGATGAATCTTTCGCTCGACCGCGACGCGATCAACATGCTGGTCTTCAACGGCACCTCGGCGGTGGACTACCCGGTGCCCGCCGCTTTCGGCACCGATGCCTGCCATGATCTCGACACCTATGCCCTGCCGCGCGAGGAACGGCTGGCGCGCGCGCGCGAGCTGCTCGCCGAAGCCGGGCAGCCCGCGCCGAGGGTCGAGCTGATGGCGGCGAGCGCCAACCCGGTGCTGGTGCGGATTGCCGAGGTGGCGCAGCAAAGCCTGGCCGAGGCGGGTTTCGACGTGCGCATTGCCGCTGTTCCCACCGCAGAATACCTGCAGCGCGTCTTCACCGATGGCGATTTCGATTTCTCGGCCTCGTGGCTGGCCGGTTATACCGATCCCAGCATGGTCATCCAGTGGTGGAACCCCAATTTCGCGGTCTGGAACCTGGCCTTCCAGGAAGAAGTGCCCGAACTTAGCGAGGCACTGGCCGCGGTGCGCTCGGTCCCCGACAGCCCCGAACGCGACGAGGCCCTGCGCGATATCTGCGCGATGATCGACGAGGGCGCGAACCTGCTCGCGCTGGTCAGCAAGGTCGACTATGTCGTTTACCGGAGCGATCAGGTCGAGGTGCGGCTGGCCGATCGCACCGGTTCGGCGAATACCTGGCAGTACATCGCCGAATTCGCCCCCGCCGAGTGACCGCTGCGCGCCGGGGGGCTGCCACCCCGGTGCCGGCCTCATCTTCTGACCGGAAGGCTGCGATATGCGACTTATCGCCTATCTACTGCCCCGCATCCTTGCTGCGCTGATCACGCTTTTCGGCGTCTCGGTGCTGGTATTCCTGTCGCTGCGGCTGTTGCCGGGGGGCTATGCCGACATCTTGCTTGGCCCCTTCGTCACGCCCGAGGCGCGCGCGCTGATCGCGCAGCGCTACGGGCTCGATCAGCCTCTTGTCGTGCAATATATGCGCTGGGTCTGGGCGATGCTGGGCGGCGATTTCGGCGTCTCGATGGTCACCCAGCGCCCGGTGATTGCCGAACTGCTTCGCCGCGCGCCGGTGACGTTGCAACTGGCGCTGATCGCGCTGACGCTGGCTCTGGTGGTGGGCTATCCGCTGGGCGTGCTTTCGGGCGTGCGCGCCGCCTCGCGGCGCAGGAAGCGCGATTTCGGGCGCGTGGTCGGCGCGATGGGCGCCAGCGTGCCCGATTTCGTCCTTGGCAGCGTGCTGATCTTCGTCTTCTCGGTCTGGTCGCTGTGGTTCCGGGTGGGTGGCTATGTGCCCTTCGGCACCGACCCGGTTGGCAATCTGCGCACCATGCTGCTGCCGGGGCTGACGCTGTCGGTCTTCGGGGTGGCGCTGATCCTGCGCACGACGCGCGATACGGTGCTGCGGGTAATGACCGAGCCGCATATCACCGCCGCGGTCGCGCGCGGTGCAACGCCGGGTGCCATCATCCGCTGCCATATCCTGCGCAACGCGGCGATTCCCGTGGTCACGGTCGTTGCCACCTATTTCGGCTTCCTGCTGGGGGGCGCGGTCATCGTCGAGGTGCTGTTCTCGGTGCCCGGGGTGGGGCTTTACATCTTCAACGGGTTGCTCAACCGTGATTACGCCATTGTCCAGGGCGGGGTGCTGCTGGCGGCGGTGGTCTTCATTACCATCAACATGCTGGCCGATGTGCTCTATGCGTTGATCGACCCGCGCGTGGGGGCGGCGCGATGAGCGGCGTGAGGCAAATCGCAAGGCGGCGCCTGCTCGGCGACGGGCTCACGCTCTTCGGCGCGCTGGCGCTGGGCTGCCTGCTGTTTCTCGGCCTATTCGGCCCCTGGCTGCCGCTGGGTGACCCCTTGCGCATTGCCGCCGGCCCGCGGCTGGGCGCGCCGAGCGCGCAGTTCCTTTTCGGCACCGACGAGCTGGGGCGCGATTTCCTGCCGCGCGTGGTGCAGGGCATCCGATCAACCTTCCTGCTTTCGGCCATCGCGGTGGCGATCACGGCGGTGATCGGCACGCTGCTGGGCTTGGCGGCGGGGTATCTTGGCCGCCACACCGACCAGATGATCGCCCGCGGCGCCGATATCCTGTTTGCCTTTCCCGCGCTCGTCGCCGGGCTTCTGGTGGCGGCGGTGATGGGGCCGGGGCAGGCCTCGGCGATCACCGTGATTTCCATCGCCACGCTGCCGCTCTTCATCCGCGTGGTGCGCTCGGTCACGCTGGGGGTGGCCGGGCGCGGATTCGTCACCGCCGCCGAAGTCGCCGGCGCCTCGACCCTGCGCGTGATGCTGGTGCATCTTCTGCCCAATGTCATGGGCGCGGTGATGGTGCAACTGACCTATGCGCTCTCGATCGGCATGATCATCGAAAGCGCGCTCAGCTTCCTCGGCCTTGGCGTGCAGCCGCCCGATGCCTCGCTGGGCTCGCTCCTGCGGCAGGGCAGCGCCTATCTGACCATCGCGCCGTGGATGGTGCTCACCTCGGGGGCTGTGCTGTCGCTGGCGATCATGTCGGTCAATCTGGTCGGCGATGCGGTGCGCGATGCGCTTGAGCCGCTGAAGGGAAGGCCGTTGACATGACCGCGCGCGCCCAGGAACCCCTTGTCGATATCGCCGATCTGGTCATCGGATACGACACCGGCACAAGGCAGGTGCGCGCCCTTGACGGTGCCAGCCTGCAGGTTTTCGACGACGAGACACTGGCCATCGTCGGCGAAAGCGGCTCGGGCAAGACCACGCTGGGCATGGCGGCCGGGCGCCTGCTGCCGCCCGAGGCGCAGCTTCTGGGTGGGCGCATCAATGTTTCCGGCGTCGATGTCACCAGCGCCGATGACGCTGCGCTGCGCCGCTTGCGCCATGACCGGCTGGGCTTCGTGTTCCAGAACCCGACAGCGGCGCTTGACCCGACCATGCGCATCGGGCGGCAGGTGGCGTTGGCCATGGGTGGCCGGCCGGGCCCCGAGGCCATCGCCGAGCTGCTTTCGCGGGCCGAGCTGAACGAGCCCCAGCGCATCATGCGCGCCTTTCCGCATGAGTTGTCGGGCGGCATGGCACAGCGCGTGGTGATCGCCATGGCCATCGCCCGCCAGCCGCATCTGCTGATCGCCGACGAGCCCACGGCCTCGCTCGATGCCTCGATTCGCGAAAAGGTCATGGCTACGCTGGGCCGGCTGAGGGCCGAAAGCGGCGCCAGCCTGGTGATCCTGTCGCATGATCTGCGCCTGATCGCGCGACATGCCGACCGGGTGGCGGTGATGTATGGCGGGCGCATCGTCGAGCTGGGCCCGGTGGTACAGGTCATGCAGGCGCCCGCGCATCCCTATACGAATGCGCTTCTCGCCGCCGCCGCCGGCAACGAGGCCCCGGGCGAGCGCCTGCGCCCGATCCCCGGCACGCCGCCCGTGCTTGAGGCGCGCTGCGAGGCTTGCGCCTATGCCCCGCGCTGCGCCTTGCGCCAGCCGCGCTGCGAGGCCGAGCGCCCCGAGGCGCGCCGCCTTGCCGGGCGCGAGGTGGTCTGCCACCGCGCCGAGGCGGTGATCGGCGCCGAGCAACCAACCCGGCAGGAGGCCCGCTGATGCAACCGCCCGTCATCGCGCTTGAGCAGGTCACCGTTACCTATCGCAGCGGCTTTCTGGGCGGCACCGGCTTTGATGCGCTGCGCGGGGTCAGCCTGAGCGTGGGCGCGGGTGAAACCGTCGGGTTGGTTGGCGAGTCGGGCTCGGGCAAGACCACGCTGGGGCGCGTTTGCCTGGGTCTTCTGCCGCCGACAAGCGGACAGATGCGCTTTGGCGGCGAGGGTTTCGGCAAGCTGCGCCACCGGCGCGGGCAGCTTTCGGTGGTGCTGCAACACCCCGAATGGGCGCTCAACCCACGGCTGCGCTGTGGCCGTTCGGTCGAGGAACCGCTGGTGCTGACCGGTGTTCGCGCCGCCGAGAGGCGCGAGCGCGTGGCCGAAATCCTGCATCAGGTTGGGCTTGACCCCAGCTTTGCCGCGCGCCTGCCGGGGCAACTTTCCGGCGGGCAGCGCCAGCGTATCGCCATCGCCCGCGCGCTGGTCACCAATCCGCGCTTCATCGTCTTTGACGAGGCGGTGAGCGCGCTCGATGTCTCGGTGCAGGCGCAGGTCCTGAACCTGATCCGCGATCTGCAGGAACGCCACGGCTTCGGCGCGCTGTTCATCTCGCACGATCTCGCCGCCACGCGCTATGTCAGCCACCGCATCGCGGTCATGCTCAACGGCGAGATCGTCGAGGACGGCCCTTCCGGGCTGTTTTACGGCACTCCCGAGCACCCCTACAGCCGAGCGTTGCTGGCAGCAGTTTGACCCGCCGGCCCGGGCAAGCGTTCCGAAACTCGCCGAGCGATCTCGCGACAAAAAAAGGCAGGCCACCGCCATGACCGACAAGCTACCCACAAAAAAGCTGCTCGCCGCCGTCGATGCCGGGCGCGATGCGCAGACGCGGTTTCTGGCCGATTTCGTTGCCATCCCCTCGCTGCGCTTCGCCGAGGGCCCGGCGCAGGATTTCATGGCCGATGCGCTGCGCGCGCGCGGCTACGAGGTCGATGACTGGATGCTCGATCTCGCCGATCTCGAGCCCTTGCCCGGTTTCGGGCCGATCGAGGGCGATTTCTCTCGGGCGCGCAGCGTCGTCGGCACCCATCGCCCGCGCGGGCCGGTCAAGGGCCGCTCGCTGATCCTGCAGGGGCACCTGGATGTCGTCCCCGAAGGCCCGCACGAAATGTGGGCCACGCCGCCCTTCGAGCCGGTCATCCGCGACGGCTGGATGCATGGCCGCGGCGCCGGCGACATGAAAGCGGGCACGGTGGCGGCGCTGTTCGCGCTCGATGCGATCCGCAAGGCGGGCTACGAGCCGGCGGCAAGGGTGCATTTCCAGTCGGTGATCGAAGAGGAATCGACCGGTCTGGGCGCGCTCTCCACCCTGCAACGCGGGTATCGTGCCGATCTTTGCATGATCCCCGAACCCTCGGATATGGGCATATACCGCGCCCAGATCGGGGTGCTCTGGTTCAAGCTGCGCGTGCGCGGCCGGCCCACGCATGTGGCCACCGCCGGCGAGGGCGCGAACGCGATCATGGCCGCCTATCACCTGATCCAGGCGCTGCATGGGCTCGAGGAAGACTGGAACGCCCGCGCCGCCACCGATCCTGTCTATGGCGATGTCCACCATCCGCTGAACCTGAACGCCGGCAAGATCGCGGGTGGCGACTGGGCCAGTTCGGTACCGGCGTGGTGCGATGTCGATTGCCGCATCGGCCTGCTGCCGGGCTGGTCGCTCGATAAGTGCAAGGCCGAGATCGCGGCGCGGGTGGCAAAGGCCGCCCGCGCTCACCCGTTCCTTTCGAACAACCCGCCCGAGCTGGTCTGGAACGGGTTTCAGGCCGAAGGCTATGTGCTGGGCGATGATGCACAGCCCGGCCTTGACACGCTGCACGCGGCGCTGCGCGATGTGCAAGGGTCCGATGCCCCCCTGCCGGAACAGAAATCGACCGCGCTCACCGACACCCGTTTCTACGGGCTTTACTATGGCATCCCGTCCTTCTGCTTCGGCCCGCGCGCGGAAAATATTCACGGCTTTGACGAGCGTGTCGATCTGGAGTCGGTTTCCATGGTGAGTAAGGCGATGGCGCTGTTCATTGCCCGCTGGTGCGGCCTCAACAAGCTGCCAGCCAGGGCATGACAGCCAGTCAAGCGCAACTGGCATGATACGCGCGGATCAACACTGTGGCCCGGCTGAACATGCAGGGGCCGTCAGCCCGCGCGCGTTCTACGTAATGCGGCCTGGTTCGCGCTTGACCGTCAAGGCAAGGAAAAATATGAAATTTCCGAAAAACATTAGATAGCAAAATAAACATTGATCACAGGTGAATATTTGTTACCGTTCACTGTCGCTGCGGGCGGCGCGGGGGCAGGTGGCGGCTTGGCTGGGCGCATCCCGGGCAGCGCGCCGGTTCGGCGGCGCTTGAAAGCTTGCAACGCGACAGGATGGCACGATGACGAAACACGCACCCGAACGCCCGCAAGCCTCGCCTGCTGCGGCCGGCTGGGGCAGCGATGCGATCGCGCAGATGCTTCGCGCCTTGCAATTGCCCTTCATCGCGCTCAACCCCGGTTCCAGTTTTCGGGGGCTGCATGACAGCCTGGTGAACCATCTGGGCAACGAGGCGCCGCAGATGCTGCTTTGCCTGCATGAAGAGCACGCGGTGGCGCTTGCGCATGGCTGGGCCAAGGTGACCGGCCGCCCGCTGGCGGTGGCGCTGCATGCCAATGTCGGGCTGATGCATGCCAGTATGGCGATCTACAACGCTTGGTGCGACCGCGTGCCGATGCTGATCATCGGGGCCACCGGGCCGGTCGATGCCGCCGAGCGCCGCCCCTGGATTGACTGGATTCACACCTCGCGCGACCAGGCGGCGCTGGTGCGGCCCTTTGTGAAATGGGATGATCAACCCGCCTCGCTGCCAGCCACCTTGCAATCGCTGCCGCGCGCCCATGCCATTGCCCGCACCGCGCCCTGCGCGCCGGTCTATGTCTGTCTGGATGTGAGCGTGCAGGAGGCGCCGCTTGCCGCCATGCCCGCCATGCCCGACCCGGCCCGATACCCCGTACCCGCGCCGGCTGTGTCGGCTGCGGCGGATATCGCCACGCTTGCGCGATGGCTGCGCGAGGCCAGCGCGCCGGCGCTGATGCTGGGGCGCATGTCGCGCGCGCCGGGCGACTGGGCACGCCGCGTCGCCCTGGCCGAGGCTTTCGGCGCGCGCGTGCTGAGCGATTTCAAGACCGGTGCCAGCTTTCCCACCGATCACCCGCTGCATGCCGGCCCGCCGGGCTTTTTCCTGTCGCCGCAATCGGCTGGCGTTTTGCAGCAGGCCGATCTGATTGTCGCGCTGGATTGGGTCGATCCGGCGGGCACATTGCAGCAGGCGCCCGATGCGGTGCAGGCGCGGGTGGTTCAGGTGGGGCTCGATCACCATTTGCACAATGGCTGGAGCCTGGACCACCACGCGCCGCTGGCTTGCGATCTCAACCTTGCCTGCGACCCCGATCTGTTGATCTCGGCCCTGCTGGCGCATGCGGGCCTGCAAGCCGCCCCAGAGCCTGACGACACGCCACTGCCGCCCGCCGCGGCGCCATCCGCCGGCGCCATCGACACACCCCGGCTCGCCGCGGCATTGCGCGCGGGCCTTGCGGGCGAGACGGTGACGATGATGCGCCTGCCCCTCGGCTGGGACGGGGGCAGCTGGGATTTCCGCCACCCGCTGGATTATCTGGGCTATGATGGCGGCGCCGGTATCGGCTCGGGGCCCGGAATGTGCGTGGGCGCGGCGCTGGCCCTGCGCGACAGCGCGCGGCTGCCGGTTGCGGTGCTGGGCGATGGCGACCTGATGATGGGGGTATCCGCGATGTGGACGGCGGCGCGATACGCCATACCCATGCTGATCGTGGTGGCCAACAACCGCTCGTATTTCAACGACGAGATCCATCAGGAAAAGGTCGCCCGCATCCGGGGCAGGCCGGTCGAGAACCGCTGGATCGGCCAGCGCATCGCCGGGCCCGATATCGATATCGCCGCCGTTGCGCGCGCGCAGGGGGCAATCGGCCACGGGCCTGTCAGCGATGCCGCCGAGCTGGCGGCGCTGTTGCCGCAGGCCGTGGCCGAAACCCGCGCCGGCAATGTCGTGGTGATCGATGCCCGGGTCGAGCCGGGCTATTCGGCCAGCATGGCCAAAGGCATGACCGAGGCCGCAACCGGCGGCGAAAAGGCGAGTTGAGCGCGCTGCGGCAAGCGCATCGACGACGCGCGCATGGTTGGCGGTGACTTGCCTGAAATGCCACCCCCGGTTGACCGGGCCGCATGTGGCCGGGTAGGGAAACGCGATATAGCCTGCAGGCCAGGCCGGCCCGTAGCCGGGCAGGGGCGGCGTTTTCTACAAGGCCTTGCCGGGAACCGGATTGAACAGGGATCGGATTGAACAGAATGAACGAGATCGTTTCGCCCACGGATCTGGCACCCCCCTATGAAGGCGAGCGCATCGCGCATCTGACCCGGCTGGCCGCGCGCAGCTTCTCGCGCTCGCTGCAGATCAGGCTGGCCGAGCATGGCATCGCGTTCGGGCATTGGGTGTTCCTGCGTATCCTGTGGCAAGAGGACGGGCTCAGCCAGCGCCGGTTGAGCGAACTGGCCAATCTGACCGAGCCGACAACGCATGCCGCGTTGCAAAAGCTGGAACAGCTTGAATACATCATCCGGCGGAACCTGCCTGGCAATCGCCGCCGTCTGCATGCGTTTCTCACCGAAGCCGGGCGCGATCTGCGCGCGCGGCTGGAGCCCCTGGCGGTTGAGGTCAACGATGTGGCGCTGGCCGGCGTGGTGGAGGAAGATCAGGCGATATTGCGACGCGTGCTGACTCAGATCATCACCAATCTGGCCGAGGACGAGGCGCGCGCCGGCGCCGAGGGGCGTAAGGTGCCGCCAACCCGGTTGCGCTGAGGCGCGTTCGCGCCGCCCAGGTCACCTGCAGCCAGGCTCAGTTGTTCTCGGCAAGGCCGGCAAGCCGGCGCATCAGATCCTTGGCGCCGATCACCTCGCGCCGGGGCCGGTTTGCCGCTTTCGGCTGCTTGTCAACTTCGTAGCTCAGCGCCGATCCGTTCCAGTACCACCAGTAGACGATATCGCCGTTACGGTCGCGTATCGGGGTCGAGAAGGTGGGAAACTGGCTATCGGCCTCGGGCACCGGCGCATGGCCGACATGGGCGCCGCGCAGCGCCTGGCTGCGCAGCATCTCGGCGATCGGTATCAGCCCGGTGAAAGCAGTGGGCGCCTGCGCCAGTGCCGCCAGCTCATCGGGCCGCTTCTGGTGCAGCCCCGAAATGGCGCGCACCACATTCGGATAGACCGAGTGCAGATGCGTGACCTGCAGATAGGCCAGCCCGTGCGGAGTTTCGATCTCGATCACATCGCCGGGTGTCAGGGCTTGCATCGGCTTTTCTCTCACAAGCTGTGGGTTTCAAGCGAGGCCGGATAAAACAGCTCGTCCAGCGACAGCCGGCGCGGCGAAAGCCCCTGCCGGAAATGATAATCCAGAAAGGTCTCCAGCGCCGCCTCGTTACCCTTCAGACCATAGCTCCAGGGGTCGGGCCCGATCAGGGCGCGGGAACGCGCCAGATTGTCCTCGACGAAGGGCATGGTCACCTTGGTGGCCGAGGTATCGGCCAGCATATCCTGCGCCATCCGTTTCGACTGCGTGAAGGCCTTGAGCAGCGCGCCCGGCAGCCAGGGGTGGGTATCGGCCAGGCTGCGGCGCAGGCCCAGAAGGTGCATGATGGGAAAGATGCCGCTGCGGCGATACCAATCCTCGGCGGCGGTGACGGAATCGGCAAACAGCCTTCCCACATGCTTGTGGCCCTCGGCAAAGCAGCGCGGCCAGCGCGGGCCGATGAAGCCGTCGATCTCGCCTCGCGCCAGCATGGCGTTGAGCGTCTCGCCCTCGGGGGCGGATTCCATCTGAACGTCATCGGGCAGGGTGATGGCTATCTTCTCGGGCCGGCCCGGCGTGTCCATGCCGCCGCGCACCCAGGTAATGTCGGCGGGCCTGACGCCGAAATCGTCCTCAAGGATGCCGCGCACCCAGACATTGGCGGAAAGCTGATACTCAGCGATGCCAATACGCTTGCCCTTCAGATCGGCGGGGGTTTCGATGCCGCGATCGGTGCGGATATAGACCGAGGTGTGCCGAAACGCCCTCGACAGGAACACGGGGATGGCCACATAGGCGGCCTCGCCGTGCGCCAGTTTCACGCAATAGGAAGAAAACGACATTTCGCTGATGTCGAAGGCTTCGTGGCGAAAGACGCGAAAGAACATCTCTTCGGGCGAAAGCAGCATGGTAACCGGGTTCACCCCGTCGATGAGCACGCGCCCGTCATGAATGGGCCGGGTGCGGTCGTAATCGCCCATGGCGATGGAAAGCGTCAGTTTCGACATGTCTCCTCCTGGTTTCATACCGCCACCTGGTGGCGCAGAGGCACGCGCTCTCCACCGCGCGCCGATTGCAAAATGGCGTGGCAAAGCTCCAGGCTGGCCAGCCCCCAGTTTCCGTCCTGCACGACGCGTTCGCCCCTTCGCACCGCGCCGATCAGCCGCTCCAGCACGCCGTGGCGCGGCGCGGGCCAGGCCGGGGCGGGCAGGAAATGGCGCTCGGTGTTGGCATAGACATGCACGCCTTGCGGGCTCAGCCGCAGATCGGCGCCTTCGAGCGAGGCGATGACGGGGCCGAAATGCTCGTGATGCGGGGCAGGGGGCGGGATATCCTCGGCGCCGAAGGTGCGGCGGCGTTTGAGCGCGGCTTCTTCTTCGGCGCCTCGCACATCGGCAAGGGCGCGCCGCGCCTTTCCATAGGCAGCCTCGTCCTTATCGTGGCCAAGCTCGCCCACCCAGCCCATCCATTCGTCGCTGTCGAAATGTGCGTAACCCGAATAGGCGATGTTTGCAAAGGCGCCGTTTTCGAAGTCCACCAGCGCGGCATAGGCGCCCTCGGTGGGGCGCGCGGCATCCCAGGCGCCGGTCATGGCGGTGACCGAGCGCGCCAGCCCGCCGGCGAGCAGGCGCACGATGTCGATCTGGTGCACCGCCTGGCTGAAGATCACCCCGCCGCCCTGATCGGTGACCAGCTCTTCGGGCCGGCGCGGACGGTAGAGAAAATCGGTGTAGTTGAACGCCTGCACCATCCGCAACCGCCCATGGCGCCCCGAGGCGATGATCTCGCGCGCCTGCGCCACCGGCCCGTCAAAGCTGTGGCTGGGCCCGACGATCATCGCGATGCCGGCAGCTTCGGCCGCCGCCACCATGCGTTCGCCATCGGCCATCGACACGGCCAGCGGCTTTTCCACCAGCACCGCCTTGCCCGCCAAAGCGGCGGCGGCGACGTGATCGGCATGCATCTGGTGGGGGGTGGCGATATAGACGGCCTCGACCAGTGGATCGGCGCACAGCGCCTCGACACTGTCATGCGCCCGCCCGCCGAAGCGCGCCTCGAATGCCGCGCGGGTTTCGGCGCGCGGCGCGGCGGCGGCGACCAGCGCGATGCCCGGATGGGACAGGATGCTGGGCGCGGTCAGCATGAAGCCCCGGCCCAGCCCGGCAACGCCCAGCCGCAACGGCCCTTCTGCGCGCTCAGAGCTCAATGACCAGATCCCCGCTTTTCGCGCGCGAAATGCAGATCATGATGTGGCTGTCCTTTTCGTCATCCATCAGCACCATGTCGCGGTGATCGGCCTCGCCCTCGATGAGCCGGCTCTTGCAGGTGCCACATGTGCCGCTCTCGCAGGAACTGACGGTGCGCTCGCCGGCATCGCGCAGCGCTTCCAGGATGGTCTTGTCGGCCGGCACCGCGATGCTGCGCCCGCTGCCGGCCAGCGTGACGTTGAAGGCGCGATCATCGGCGCGCACCACCTCGACGGGCTTGAAATCCTCGAAATGCAGGCGCCCCTCGGGCCAGTGACCGGAAAGCGCCTTGATCTCTTCCATCAGCGGCGCCGGGCCGCAGCAATAGACATGTGCTTGGCTGGGCTTTTCGAAATGGTCCCAGAAATCGAAGAAATTGTCCTCGTCGCCCTCGTCGTGATGAATGGTGACCTTGCCGGGCAGGGCGGTGATCTCGTCCAGATAGGCGGTCTCGGCGGCGCTGCGGGTGCAGTAGATCAACTCGAAGGGCTTGCCCTGGCCGGCCAGTTGCCGCGCCATGGCGTAGATCGGCGTGATGCCGATGCCGCCGGCGATGAGCAGATGGCGCGGCGCCTCGACCAGCTCGAACTCGTTTTCGGGGGCGGTGAGCTGGAGCACCATGCCCTCGCTCGCCGATGCGTGCATCGATTCCGAGCCACCGCGCGAGGCCGGTTCGCGCTTGACGGCGATGACATAGTTTTCCGGCGCTGCGCCATCATTGATAAGCGAGTAGCGCCGCATCGCTCCGGAAGGGGTGCGAATCGTTACATGCGCCCCGGGGGTGAACGGCAATGGCGGCTCGTCACTGGTTGGCACGAGCGTGAATTCCATGATGTCATCGGTCAGAGGGCGCCGCGAGACCACTGAAAAGTCACGCGTTTCGAGGGTTTGTGACATGAGCGCTCCTGCTTGAGGAATAGCTGAACCTTAGATATCTAAAAAAATCTGTCAAGCACTGGACCGAAAGCCGGTGGCCGGTTAAGCTGAATTAGGTATCTAAGTACACTGGTGCCAGGGAGGGCAAGATGCTGACACCGGAAGAGAACGATCTGCTGTGCCTGGTAACAGGTGATGCGCCGATGGGGCGGCTGATGCGCCAGCATTGGGTGCCCGTCTGCCTGATCGAAGAGGTGGCTGAGCCCGACGGCAAGCCGCTTCTGGTCGAAGCCATCGGCAACCGCTATGTCTGCTTTCGCGACAGTGAAGGGCGACTGGGCCTGCTGGATGAGTTGTGCCCGCATCGCCGTGCCTCGCTGGTCTTTGGCCGCAACGAGGAATGCGGGCTGCGCTGCCTGTATCACGGCTGGAAATTCGACGTCGAGGGCAACTGCGTGGCAATGACCTCGGAACCCGAGGGCAGCCCCCTGCATGGCAAGGTCAAACACCGCGCCTATTCGGTGAAGGAATGGGGCGGCTTCGTCTGGGCCTGGCTGGGCGAGGAAGAGGACATGATTCCCTTCGAACCGCCGGCCTTTGCGCCGAGCGAGGACACGCGCGTTTCGATCCTGAAAATCCGCATCCCGGCCAACTGGGCGCAGATCACCGAGGGACAGATCGATTCGGCGCATTCCTCCAGCCTGCATTCCTCGGACATGGTGCCGGCGCGGGTCGAGGGGGCGGCGGCCGATGACAAGTCGTGGTATCGCCCTTCGACCGACCGTTCGCCGCGCATGCAGACGCAGACCACCAGCTACGGCTTTCATTATGCCGCCATTCGCAAGCCGATCAAGAAGGCGTCCACGCATCACTACCTGCGAATCACCGAGTATATCGCGCCCTTCACCTCGCTGATTCCGCCCAACAACAACTACAATGTCGCCACCGTCATCGTGCCCATCGATGACGAGACATCGCATTTCCACTTCATCGCCTGGGGCGGCAAGGCCTGCCCATCAACCGAGGACTGGCGCAAGTTCAACCATGTGCAAAAGGGCATCCATCTGGATGAGCGCTGGGTGTCGAAGCGGCAGCTGCACAACAACTTCCTGCAGGATCGCCAGATGATGAAGCTGGGCAATTTCACCGGCATCCAGGGCATTCCCAACCAGGACATCGCCATGTGGGTGTCGATGGGCGCCATTGTCGATCGCTCAAACGACATACTGGGCGCATCGGATCTGGCGATTGTCGAGTTTCGCCGCCTGATGGTGGATGCCGCCATCAAGGTCGCCGAGGGCGGCGTCGCCATCGGCCGGGAAGAGCCGCGCGTGCGCCATGTCGACATCTCCTCGAAGGAAGGGGTTTTCCCCAAATCGGTGGACTGGCGCGAAATCGACGGCTCGGCTGGCGCCAAAGGAAAGACCGAAGCCGCCGAATAGGCGCGCGCAGACCCCGTTTGATTGCCGGCAAGGGGCCAACGGCCCCGCGCGTGGCGCATGCGTGGAAAGTGCATAAAAATCAATGCCTAAGGCGCCTGAAAAGATTGTTCTAAGATATCTAAATTTTCTTGACTCGGGGCGGGCGCAAACGATTTACTGATGCCGAGGGAGCCGGCAACGGCTCGGGGGAGAGAGACGCGAATGGACGGAGATCGCAGCGCAGCGGCCAAAGCGCGCGCATCGGTTCTGCCAGGTCAGTCAGGGCTGTTCTATGGCGGCGCCTGGCACCCCGGATCGGGGCGCATCGAGGTGCGCTGCCCGGCCGATGGCAGCGCGCTGGCAAGCGTGTCCAGCGCCGGGCAGGCCGAGCTTGACCAGGCGGTTGCTGCCGCGCGCACGGCGCAGCGCGACTGGAAGCGCAGCGCACCCCTCGAGCGTGCGCGGCTGATGCGCCAGGCTGCGACGGTGGTGCGCGCCCATGCCGAGGAGCTGGCGCTGCTCGATGCGCTCGACAGCGGCAACCCCCTCAAGGGCATGTTGTTCGATGTCGAACTCGGCGCCACCTTGATGGAATTCTTCGCCGGGCTCGCGACCGAGGTGAAGGGCAGCACCATCCCCGCCGGCGGGAACCGGCTGAACTATGTGCAGCGCGAACCGCTTGGCGTGGTGGCGCGGATCGTGCCGTTCAACCATCCGCTGATGTTTGCGTGCGCCAAGCTGGCCGCGCCCATCATTGCCGGCAACGCGGTGATCCTCAAGCCATCCGAGGAAACGCCGCTTTCGGCGCTTCGTCTGGCCGAGCTGATCGGCAATCTGTTCCCGCCGGGGCTGTTGAGCGTGCTCAACGGCGACGGCGCGCTGGGTGCGGCGATGGCGGGCCATCCGGGCATCAACAATGTCAGCCTGGTCGGTTCGGTTGCGACGGGCCGCGCCGTGATGGCGCAGGGTGCTGCAACGCTCAAGCGCCTGACCCTGGAACTGGGCGGCAAGAACGCGCTCGTGGTGTTTCCCGATGCCGATCTCGACGCCGCGATTGCCGGCGCCGTCAAGGGCATGAATCTGGGCTGGACGGCGGGCCAGTCCTGCGGTTCGACCAGCCGGATCTTCGTGCATGACAGCCTTCATGACGCCATGGTGGCCGGGCTCAAAACGGCTTTCGACAAGGTGGCGCTGGGCGACCCGGCAGACCCCGAGACCGAAATGGGCTGCCTTTCCACCGCCGCGCAGTATGAAAAGACGCGCCAGTATATCGAAACCGCGATCGCCGAAGGCGCGCGCATGGTCTCCGGCGGGCCGGTGCCCGATACCCTGTCGGGCGGGTTTTATGTCCGCCCCACCCTGTTCGACGGGGTCACCCCCGACATGCGCATCGCCCGCGAAGAGGTATTTGGCCCGGTGCTGTCGGTGCTGCGCTGGTCCGATCGCGAAGCGATGATCGAGGCGGTGAACGCGCTCGATGTGGGGCTGACCGCCTCGGTCTGGACGCGCGATCTGCAGACCGCGCTGGATGCGGTCAACGATATCGAGGCGGGTTATGTCTGGGTGAACAATGCCAGCGATCATTTTCTCGGCGCCCCGTTCGGCGGAGTGAAACAGTCCGGCATCGGCCGCGAGGAGTGTCTGGAGGAGCTTCTTGCCTATACCGAGCTGAAGAATGTCAGCATCGCGCTGACCTGAGCGGGCAGGGAGCCGGCCTGCCCGCAAACCAACATAAGGGAGGAGAGGAACCATGAAGATCAAACACGCCGTCCTTGCCATGGCAATGGCGTTCTCGGTGGGGGCAGCGAATGCCCAATCCGAGGTCAATCTGACACTGTCCGGCGGCAATCCGGGCGGGCTGTGGTCACTTCTGGGCGCGGGCATCGACCGCGCCGCGAAAGAGGCCAACCCCAGTTCGGTGGTCACCTATCAGGCCACCGGCGGCGGTTTTGCCAATATCGCGCTGCTGGGGCAGGGGCGCACCGATCTGGGCCTGGTGCATGACGCCGAGGTGCAGATCGCGCTGGCTGGCGAAGAGCCTTTCAACGCCCCCGTGACCAACATGCAGGCCATTGGCTACATGTATAACTGGGCGCCGATGCACTTTTTCCTGCGCCGCGATATCGCCGAGCAATACGGCATCACCTCGCTGGCCGATATCGCCGAAAGCGGCGCGGCCATCCGAATCGGGGTTAACCGGCCGGGTAACATCACCGCCAATGTCGCGTTGGGCATGCTCGAAGCCGCGGGCGCGACGGTCGAGGTGATCGAGGGCAATGGCGGCTCCATCGTCAGGGCTGGTGCCAACGACCAGGCCGATCTGCTGCGCGACGGGCGTATCGACATGGTCACCAACGGTGTTTTCGTGCTGCACAGCTCGTTCCGCGCCATCGACGAAAACAACGAGGTGGTGGTGCTCTCCATCCCTGACGACGTGATGGAAATGGCCGGCGCGGCCTTCGGAACCACCGGTTTCGTCATCCCCGGCGGCAGCTACCGCTTTCAGCCTGACGATGTGAACACTCAGGCGCTGGGGGCCATGCTGGTGACCCATGACGGCGCCGATGAAGAGGCGATCTATCGGCTCACAAACGCGCTGGTCGAGCATATCGACGAGGTGCGCGCCGTGCATAACTCGATGCAGGCGCTGGACCGCGAGCTGTTCGCGACCCAGTCGATCCTGCCCTATCATCCCGGCGCCGAGCGCGCGTTGCGTGAAGCCGGGCTGATCCAGTGAGCGAATCCCTCGGGATCAAATCGCTTGTCACCACGGGCCGGCGGCGCAAGTTCGCCGGCCCGCAGGGGGTGGTGTTCACCATCCTGGGGGCGCTGCTGGCTGTCTGGGTGATCTATGCCAATCTCTTCGTCATTTCCGACCGGCTGGTCATCGGCATCCTGTTCGTTTCGGGCATTTTCACGCTGCTGTTCCTGACCGTGGGCGGCAGCCCCAACGCCCCCGACCTGCCCACGCCTTTCGACTGGGCGCTTTCGGCACTCAGCGCCGCCTGCGGCATCTATTTCTTTGTCACCGCCGATGCGATCTCCAACCGCATCTCGCTGCTCGAGCCCTTCACGCCGGCGCAGTTCTGGTTCGGCACGGCGCTGCTGGTGCTCACGCTCGAGGCCACGCGGCGCACTACCGGCATGGGGCTGACCGCCGTAGTGGTGCTGTTTCTGCTCTACAACTGGTTTGGCTATCTGCTGCCGCCACCCTTCGGCCACGGGATCAGCGATTTCGAGTATCTGCTCGATGTGCTGGTGTTCACCACCGACGGGCTTTTCGGCGTGCCCATCCAGGTGGTGGCCAGCTATGTATTCCTGTTCGTCATGTTCGGCACGCTTCTGGCCAAGGCCGGCGGTGGCGAGTTCTTCTTCAACCTCGCCTCGGCGGTGACCGGCAAGACCCGGGGCGGGCCGGCCAAGATCGCCGTCATCTCGTCGGGGCTTTACGGCACCATGTCGGGCAGCGCCACTTCGGATGTGGTGACCACGGGCTCGATCACCATTCCGATGATGAAGCGCCTGGGCTACAAGGCCCGCTTCGCCGGCGCGGTCGAGGTCGCGGCATCGACCGGCGGCAGCGCCATGCCGCCCATCATGGGCTCGGCGGCCTTCATCCTGGCCGAATATACCGGCGTGCCCTACCGCGAGGTGGTCTATGCCGCCGTCATCCCCGCGCTGCTTTACTATATCGGCGTGTTCAGCCAGGTGCATCTGCGCGCGGTGCGTCACAACCTGCAGCCGGTGGCGGGGCTGGTGCCTTCGCTGCTGTCGACCTTCAGCACCGGCTGGGTGTTCGTCATCCCCATCGGGGTGATCGTGACGGTGCTGATGTATGGATACTCGCCCACCATGACCGCCGGTGTCGGCGCGGCCTCGGTGATCGTGGCCTCGACCATCTCGCACTGGACGCGCATGTCGATCTGGCAGATCGTCGAGGCGCTGGGCGAAACCACGCTGCGCGTTCTGCCGGTGGCTGCGGCCTGCGCGGCGGCGGGGTTGGTCATAGGCGGGCTGTCGATGACCGGGCTGGGCATGAAGGCGGCCAACCTGATCATCACGCTCAGCGGGGGTGATCCGTATATCACGCTGATCCTCGCTGCCATCATCGCCATCGTGCTGGGGCTCGGCATGCCAACGCCCAGCGCCTATATCCTGTCGGCCGTGCTGGTGGCGCCGGCCATGATCAGGCTGGGCTTTCCGCTGCTGGAATCGCATCTGTTCCTGCTCTACTACGCCGTGCTCTCGGCGTTGACGCCGCCCATTGCGGTGGCGGCAATGGCGGCGGCGGCAATTGCCGATGACGACCCCTTCGCCATCGCCTTCGATGCAGTGAAGCTGGCGGTGGTGGGTTTTGCGCTGCCCTTTGTGTTCCTGTGGAACCCGGCTATCGTGGGCCAGGGTGACTGGCCCGCCACAATCATGGCGGTGCTGGGCGGCTGCACGGCGGCTTTCGCGCTCTCGGTCGCGGTCGAGGGGATGCTGGAACGCAGTGTGCCCCGCCCCGAACGCATCGTGCTGTTCGCCGCGGCGGTCGCTGCTGTGGCGCCGCAGATGCCGGTAGCGCTGGGCGGCATCGCGCTGGCCGCATTGCTGATCGGGCGAAGGGTCCTGCGCCGGCCAGAGGTCATCATGGGCAACGACAGTTGAATGGCTGTGCCGGACCCGGTTACCTTGCGAGCTGACGCATGATCGGCGAGGCGCTGGCGCTGTTTTCGGCCGCCTGCTTCGGTCTTGCCGGGGTGACCATCGCCCGTGGTACCGCCACGGCGCAGGGTGACAATGGCGCTTTCCTGTCGGTCGTGCTCACGGCAGTGGCCGGCGGCGGGCTGTGGCTGATGATCGGCACGCAGACGCTGGCACCGCTGAATGATGGTGCGGTGTGGCTGGGAATCACCTATTTCGTGATCGCTGGCGTGTTGTCCACGGTGCTGGGCCGGCTCACCATGTTTCGCTCGGTCATGCTTGCCGGGGCGATCAGCGCCAGCCTGTTCCGCCGGCTTATCCCGGTGTTTGCCGCTGTCTTTGCCTGGGTGCTGCTGGGCGAGAGAGTGGGCGGCATGGCGGCGCTGGGCATGGCGGTGGTCATGGGCAGCGTGCTTATGGCCATGACCGAGCGCCTGCCGGCCATCCGCAGCGACGATCGCGCCGCCGATGCGGCTGCACTGGCCGACAGGCGCAAGGGCCGGTTGCTGGGGGCGGCGTCATCGGCCTGCTTCGGCGGCTCATATGTGGCGCGCAAGCTGGGCATGACCCAGATCCCCGATGCCGCACTGGGCGCGCTGGTCGGGGCTTTGGCCGGTATCATGTGGTACGGGCTCGCCGCCATTGGATCGCCCCGCTACCGCCGAACGGTGCTGGGCCTGTTGCGCCATAGCGGGCGCTGGCAGGTAATCACTGCTGCCGCCATGGCCATCGGCCAGACATCGCAGTTCTTTGCGCTGGCCCATACCGATGTCGCGACCGTGGCGATCATCAATTCGACCGAGGTGTTCATCAGCATCTGGCTGGCCGCCTTTGTCTTTCGGACCGAGGCCAGGCCCAGCCGACGAGTGGTGCTGGCCTCACTGATCGCTGTGGCGGGGGTTGTGATCATCGCGTTGGCCTGATGCCGGATATCGGCTGTTTGCTTCGATTGGAGCAAGGGCAGCGACGCAAGCTGCGCTCCTACCCACCCGCCTGCGCACCCTGTCGCGCCGCAGGCCCTGCTCGTGCTGGCACATTTGCGGGCAAGCGAGCAAAGGCATGAGAACCGATCAGCCGAATCCAGCATGAGCAAGTCGGCGCTGCGTCAGGCGCGCAGGCAAGACGACACTTGCCGTGACAGCGTTGCGTGGCATCCACCAAGGAGCGGGACTTGCCTCACCGCCCGCCTGTCATCCAGTTTGAGACTTGCTCGACCAACCCAGCCCCTCACAGCTGTTGGGATCGGGGCGCCGCGCCGTCACGCACGGCCTGGATCGGGCCACTTCTGGCCAGTTTCCTTGCCATGTAGTGGGCGATCAGCGCCTCGAACGCCAGTTCCAGCCGATGGTTCCGGCGCAATTTGCGCCGCAACTCCGGCACGTTCCAGCGGATGAGCCGTGCACCCGGCTGGGCGATCACACTTGCCGAGGATATCCCCCGGTTGAGCCAGGCGAGTTCGCCCACGAAACCGCTGCCATTCAGGCCGACTGCCGCCTGCCCGCGCCGCTCGAGACGCAGTTCACCTTCGATGAGAAACCACAGCGAGTCGGGGGCCACCCCTTCCTGGGTGAGGATTGTCGACGCCTCGATCTCGATCGTCTCGCCGGCCTGGTTAAGCTGACGGAACAACCCCGGTTCGATATTCCCCATCAGCCGTCACACCGCCTGCCCGCGGCAGGTGATGCTCCGGCGGCCGCCCGCCACCCTGACAACACCCGGGTCCATGTGCAAGCCGGTGATGAGTGCCGTTGCGGCGGATGAATACAACAGCGCCCGCCGGATACGGGCATCAGCGCTTTCCCGCCGTGGGTTGGGAAATTGAACTCGAACTGGTCACGAGGTTATGATTTAATAGCAGACCGGATGCTCGCGCTCTGATTGTAATTCCAAGCGATTGACATGAATGAGGTGATCTCACATCTGACCGGTCTGACGCGACCTGCAAAGCGGGCGTTGCAGCTGCTGGCCGACAGTGTGCTGATCGTGCTGAGCCTTGTTGTGGCCATGGCGCTCAGGTTGGAGAGCCTTCACTTTCTCACGCAACCGCTTTTCTGGCTGACCCTGTTGCCGGTAGTGCCGCTTACTTTGCTGGTATTCTGGCAACTCGGGCTCTATCACGCGATCATTCGCTTCATTGCCGGGCATGCGCTACGCGTCATGCTGGTCGGTGTCGTTGCCTCGGGCGTGATCCTGCTTGTCGCGGCGCAGGCGCTTTCGGCACCGGTGCCGCGCTCGGTGCCGGGTATCTATGCGCTCTTGCTCTTCTTCGCTGGCGGCGGGTTGCGGCTTCTGGTGCGCAAGCTGTTTCTGCGACCGGCGCAGCAGAACCGGATACCCGTCATCATCTACGGCGCCGGCGATGCCGGGCGCCAGGTGGCCAACGCGCTTTATCACGGCAATGAATACATGCCGGTCGCCTTCGTCGATGACGACCCGGCGCTGCAGCACACCACGGTCATCGGCCGGCGGGTCTTCGAGCCCGGGCAGATTCCTTTTATCATCAGGGAAATGAGGGCGAATACGGTTCTTCTGGCCATACCCAGCGCCAGCCGCGCGCGCCGCCGCGAAATCGTCGCGAGGCTTGAGCCGTTGAGAGTGCGGGTCAAGACGATGCCCGGCATGGCCGATATTGTCAGCGGGCGCGCCCGGTACAGCGACCTGCGCAATGTCACGCCCGAAGAGCTTCTGGGTCGTGATCCGGTGCCCGCGCGCCCCGATCTGATGGGGCGCAACATTACCGGCAAGGTGGTGCTGGTGTCGGGGGCAGGGGGCTCGATCGGCAGCGAGTTGTGCCGGCAGATCATCAAGCAGGAGCCCGCCGCGCTGGTGCTGCTCGAGGTTTCCGAACTGGCGCTCTACGACATTGCCACGGAACTGCGTGAAACCCTGGAACGTGACGGGCGCAGCCTGCGGATCGAGCCGGTCCTGGGTTCAGTGCAGAATCCCGGGCGCATCCGCGCCATTCTGAGCAGTTTCGGGGTGCAGACCATCTATCACGCCGCAGCCTACAAGCATGTGGTGATCGTCCAGGAAAACGTTGCCGAAGGGGTTCGCAACAATGTCTTCGGCACGCGGGTTCTGGCCGAGGCCGCAGCCGAACTTGGCGTGGAAAACTTTATCCTTGTTTCAACCGACAAGGCCGTGCGCCCGGCAAATTTCATGGGCGCATCAAAACGCATGGCCGAACTCGTTTGCCAGGCGCTGGCGCAGAGTCACCCCACCACTGTGTTTTCCATGGTGCGCTTCGGCAATGTGCTGGGCTCGTCCGGCTCAGTGATCCCGCGCTTTGTTGCCCAGATCGAGCGGGGCGGGCCAGTAACTGTGACCCATCCCGAAATCACGCGCTTTTTCATGACGATATCGGAAGCGGCGCAGCTGGTCATTCAGGCCGGGGCCATGGCCACGGGCGGCGACGTCTTCGTGCTGGACATGGGCAGGCCGGTCAAGATCTTGAAGCTCGCCAAGACCATGGTGCGGTTATACGGGCTGAAACCATATGTTGTCGAAGGCAACGAGTCCCCCGATGCCAAACGGGGCGACATTCCCATCAGGATCGTCGGGCTCAACAAGGGCGAGAAGCTTTTCGAGGAGCTGCTCATCAACGGCAACCCGCATGGCACCCATCATCCGCGCATCATGACGACAACCGAGGTATCGATGCCGGCGGATGATCTGAACCGCATGCTCGATCGGTTGATGGACGCCTGCCAGAATTTCGACTTGCCCGAGATCCGCCAGATTTTCATCGAGGCACCACTGGCCTACAGCCCCAGAGATGACAAGTTCCACGACCTGGTATGGAACGCTGGTTCGCTATCCGAGGGCGGCGACAAGGACATGATCAAGATTGTCGTTTCAAATTCCTGATTGCCGGGTAACATTGCCGGGATTTCAGTCGCGTGGCACCTGCACGGTGATGCCATCCTGCGCCGGCGACATGGCAAGCTGGCGGGAAAGGCGCGAACCTTCGCGTCTCGGTGCTTCGGTGATTTCGAGCATCGCGTCCTCATGATCGCCCATTTCGCCGGTTGAGCCGTGCCAGGCCTCGTCAACGACGACATGACAGGTGGCGCAGCTCATCGTGCCGCCGCATTCGCCGAGGATGCCGGGCACATTGGCGGCCATCGCCGCTTCCATCAGGCTCAAGCCCTGGGGCACCGCGGCTTCGATGCGGCTTCCGTCGTGCAATACCCAGAACGCTTTCATCGATTTTGACATCATGCGGGCCCTCATACGAACCAGATGTAGAAATCGCGCAGCGCCTCGGGGGTCATCTCGGCGGTTTTCCCGACCTCGACGCGCTTCATGTGAATGTGATGGGCGCAAAGCCCCTCGCCCACCGCCGCGCAAAGCGCGGAATCTGCCTGCAGATCGTCAAGCGCCTCGGACAGGCTGCCGGCGGTGCCCTCCTTGGCGTCCTGCCCGGTGAAGCAGTCGCCGCTTTCCGCTGCGGGCAGATCATAACGCTCCTCATAGCCCAGCCTTGCCGCCTGCAGCACGGCGGCGACGGCGGTGTAGGGGTTGGCGCTGGCATCGGCCATGCGATGCTCGAGCCGCGCCTTGGCGCCGGGCTCGCCGGCCGCGCGCACGGTGACGCCGCGGTGATCGACCGCCCAGTTGCGCCAGTAGCCCGACATCGAGGCCGGCTGCAGACGCGCATAGGAATTGACCGTGGGCGCGATCAGCCCGGCCAGCCCCTTGTGATGGCGCATCCAGCCCGAAACGCAGCCAGCGGCCAGCGCGTTCATCGTCTCGGCGCCGCTGTCGGGGCCGTCGGCAAGCGCGTTGTTGCCCGTGCCATCGGTGAAGGACAGGTTGACATGCAGCCCCGAGCCGCCGGTTTCGGCCACCGGCTTGGGCATGAAGGTCAGCAACACCCCGCGCCTGATTGCGATCTCGCGCGCCATCAGCCGAAACAGCACCAGGTCATCGACCGCGCGCAGCGCCTCGTCATGCCACAGCGTGAACTCGAATTGCGGCGCGTCATATTCGGTGGTCATCAGCGCCAGACGAAAGCCCGCCATCTCGGCGGCTTCCCAGATGGCATCCATGAAGCCGGCCGGATCGGCAAAGGGGCCGGTGCCATAGACCGCGCCGCCCGGCGTGTCATAGGGTTTCAGGCTGCCATCCTCGGCGCGGGTGAAGGCGTAGCATTCCAGCTCCAGCCCCACCATCGGGGTCAGCCCGTGCCTTTGCCAGTCGGCCACCGCCCGGCGCAGCGCGTGCCGACCGGCCACGGCCACCGGCTCGCCGTGGCGATCAAACAAATCGCCCACCACCACCCGCGTATGCGGCTCCCAGCCCTGGCGGATATCGCGCGCCTGCCAGCGCAGCTCCATGTCGGGCAGGCCGTTCATGCATTCGGTACCCGGCGCGTCGATGATCAGATCCTTGTCGTAATGCACCGCGAAATTGGGCTGGGCAAAGCGGGTGTAGCCGGCGCCGATCTTTTCCTCGGGCAGCACCTTGCCGCGCATGATGGAGAGATGATCGCAAAAGAAAGAGCGAAGCCTGTCGCGCATGGTGCTGTCCCTGTTGTCGGATTTGTCGTTGAATTGCTGCCGGGCTAGGCCGGTTCCACGCGAACCGGCAATTCCTTGATCCCGCCCACGAAATTCGAGCGCAGGAACCGGTGCGGGCCGGCGGGCTCGATGGCCCTGATCCGCCGTGCCAGTTCCTGAAACAGCACCCGCACTTCCAGCCGCGCCAGATGCATGCCCAGGCAGACATGCGGCCCGCCCTGACCGAAGCTGAGATGCCGGTTGGGGCTGCGCGCCAGGTTCACGCGAAAGGGGTCTTCGAACATTTCCTCGTCGCGATTGGCGCTGACGAACCAGTACAGAACCTTGTCGCCCTCGCGGATGGTCTTGCCGTGCAGCTCGAAATCGCGCGTGGCGGTGCGGCGGAAATAGGTGGCCGGCGTCGCCCAGCGGATGATCTCGTCGGCCGCCGTATCCCAGACTTCGCCCTTCTGCATCTGCGCCAGCAATTCGGGCTGGTGGCACATCGCCTGAATGCCCGCGGCGATGGAATAGCGGGTGGTGTCGTTGCCCGCGGCCACCAGCAGGCAGAAGAAATTGCGAAACTCGGTCTCGCTGATCACCGCGCCGTCGGGGCCGGGTGTCAGGATCATGTGCAGCACGCCCTCGGTATCGCCGCGCGCGGCCTTGTCGGCCATCAGGCGCTGTGCATAGTCGTAAAGCTCGGCGCCGGCGGGCGAGTTGAAGGGCATCATGCGGTACTCGTCGGTCTGCATGCGGTCGAGCACATGATCGGTGAAATCGGGGTCGGTATTGGCGATCAGCGCATCGCCCTTTTCCACCAGCCAGGGCAGGTCTTCATCGGGCGTGCCGATGATGCGGCCGAGCATGCGCATGGGCAGTTGCCGGGCGATCTCGCGCGTGGCGTCGAAGCTGCCCTTCGCAAGCGCGTCATCGAGGATCTCGTCGCAAAGTGCGCGGATCTGCTGCTCAAAGCCGGTCATCACGGGTTTCGAGAAGGCTTTCGCCAGCTTCATGCGCATGACCGTGTGTTCGGGCGGGTCGGTTTCCTGAAAGGTGCGCCGGGCAAGGTATTCCTCGTATGTCTGGTCTTCCATGCGGATGCCGCGCGCCGAGGAAAGCAGATCGGTCTGCCGGTTGAGCGCCGAGATATCGGCGTGCCGCGTGATCGACCAGAAACCCTGCCCGCCCGACCAGTCGCTCCAATGCACCGGATCCTCGCTCCGGAGCCGGGCGAAGGTATTGTACGGTGCGCCACGGGTGAATGTGTCATGCGAGGAAAGGTCGGCGTGACCGTCGTCATCGGGGTGCCAGATGGTCATGCTTCCTCCGTTGCGGTGCCTGTCCGGCCCTTGCCGCTGCCTCTCACGAAACGTATATTCTGGCCGGAACAAATTATGCAAATGGAAATTGCATGCATATCGCACTGCTGGACGCCAACACCGATGACTCGGCCTTTGCCGCCCGCCACCCCAGTGAGGCAGAGAAATTTCAGGCGCTGATGGCGCCGGCGGCGCCGGATATGCGCCTGCAGGGGTTTCGCGTGGTCGAGGGCCATTTCCCCGAGGCGCCGGGCGCGTTCGACGGGCTGATGATCTCGGGCAGCCCGGCCTCGGTGAATGATCCGGATGAATGGATCGCCCGGCTCAAGGCGCTGATCAGGCAGGCGGTGGCCGAGCGGGTGCCGGTCTTCGGCGCCTGTTTCGGCCATCAGGCCGTCGCCGCGGCGCTGGGGGGCAGGGTGGGGCCCAACCCGCAGGGATGGGTGCTGGGCCGGGTCAAATCCGACAATCACAGCCCCGCCCCGTGGATGAGCGCGGCCCCGGCGCAGATGGCGCTGCATGCGGCGCATAACGAGCAGGTGCTCGCGCCCCCCGAATGCGCGCGGCTGCTGGGCGGCAGCGCGGGGTGCAAGGTGGGGCAGTTGGCATTGGGCGAACATGTCTTCACCACCCAGTATCACCCCGAGATTACGCGAGATTTCATGGATGAGCTGCTGGACGAACTGGCCGGCAAGGTGCCCGACGCGGTGCTGGGCGAGGCCAGGGCGGGGCTCGACGGGCCCGAACACAGCGCACTGATGGCGCGCTGCATCGGCGATTTCTTCGCCCGCGCTAGAGCGCGTCGCGTTTGACCGGACTCGTCCTGTTCCGAACAGAGGGCATGCGGCCGCCCGAGGTGGGCGCGAATGCGCCCGCCTGTGGGGCGGGCGGGCGCATGCCCGGGCCGCAAGCGGCCCGGGCGGGATGAAGCCGATCAAACGCGACGTGCTTTGAGCGTTGAGCGGTGGCCGGAGAGACGGGTTTTGCAAAGGCCGTCCCAAGCGATTTCGAAATCGCGGGGCAAGCGCCTTGCAAAGGCTGCCCCGCGCCGGCTCAGCCGAGCGCGGTGAGCAGATCCATCGCCGTGACCTGATCGAACTGCACATGCCGGCGCATCGTCTCTTCCGCGCCGGCGCTGTCGCGCGCCACGATCAGCGTGGCGATGGCGCGGTGGTCGCGCACCGAGGCCCTGATCGAACCGGCATAGGCGTAGCGCGCGCGGTAATAGGCCATCAGCTTGCGCGCATTTGTCTTGATCAGATCGAGCAGGAAAGGGTTGCCTGCCGCCTCGGCGACGGTGGCGTGAAAGCGCAGGTTGAGCTGGTAATAGGCCTCGGGTGCGGTTTCGCCCTTTCCGGCCAGATGCGCCTCGCAGGCCGTCACTGCCGCTTCCAGCTGTGCCGAAAAACTGGCCGAAAGGCGCCTTGCCGCCAGCCCCGCGGCCTGCCCTTCGAGCTTGGCATGCACTTCGAGAATCGCCAGGAATTCTTCCAGCGTCGGCTTGAACACCGCCGCCCCCCGGCGCGGCAGACGGCGCAGCAGGCCCGTGGCCTCGATGCGGATGAGCGCTTCGCGCACGGGTGTGCGCGAGACGCCGAATTCGGCGGCCAGCGCCGCCTCGTCGATCTCATCACCCGGGTTCAGCCGGCCTGCATCGATCCACTCATGCAGGCTGCGCACGATGGTTTCGGTCTGGCTGGCCATCGGTCTTCCTGCTGCGTCTTGCATATTTTAGCGCAGGCTGTGCATGCAAATCCAGCGCCGATTTGCGCAGATGCCGCCGGAAGCCGGGTTGGCGCAAGGCGCCGCGCTCAGCTTTCCTCGCCCTGATCGGCGACGCGCGCAACCGAGACCACCTCTTCGCCCTTGTCGTTGAGGTCGAGCACCTTCACCCCGCCGCCGGTGCGCGAAAGGAAGCGTATGCCCTCGACCGGCACCCGGATCGACTGCCCGCCCGAGGTGACCAGCATGACCTGATCGCCGGCTTCCACCGGGAACCCCGCCACCAGCGTGCCACCGCGTCGTGCAGCGTCGGTGGCGCGCACGCCCTGCCCGCCGCGGCCAGTGAGCCGGTAGTCATGGCTTGAGGTCAGCTTGCCCAGGCCGCCCGAGGTGATGGTCAGGATCAGATCCTCGGCTGCCGACATCTCGGCATAGCGCTCGGGGCTCAACTGGCCGATCTCGGCGGTTTCTTCGTCGTCGCTATCGTTCTCGGCCTCGTCGGGTGCGCCGGCCATCAGGCGACGCTGGCGCAGATAGGCGGCGCGCTCTTCGGGTGTCGCCTCGAAATGGCGGATCACGGCCATCGAGACAACCTGATCGCCCTCGGTCAGGCGAATACCGCGCACGCCGGTTGAATCGCGGCCCTTGAAGACGCGTACATCGGTGCTGCGAAAACGGATCGCGCGGCCCTCGGCCGTGACCAGCATCACATCGTCGTTCTCGTCGCAGATATGCGCGCCCACCAGGCTGACCCCGTCGGGCAGGCGCATGGCGATCTTGCCGTTGCGCATGACATTGGTGAAATCGGACAGCGCGTTGCGCCGCACATTGCCTTGCGTGGTGGCAAAGACGATCTGCAGCTTTTCCCATTCTTCCTCGGGCGCATCGACCGGCATCAGCGCGGCGATGCCCACACCCGAGGGGATGGGCAGGATGTTGACCACCGCCTTGCCGCGTGTGTTGCGCCCGCCCAGCGGCAGGCGCCAGCATTTCAGCTTGTAGACCATCCCGTCGGTGGTGAAGAAAAGCAGCTGGGTGTGGGTGTTGGCCACGAACAGCCTGGTGACCACGTCATCATCCTTGGTGGCCATCGAGGACAGCCCCTTGCCGCCCCGGCGCTGGGCGCGGAACTCGGCCAGCGGCGTGCGCTTGATGTAGCCGCCCGAGGTGATGGTCACCACCATGTCCTCGCGCTCGATCAGATCCTCGTCGTCAAGATCGCCCGCCCAATCGACGATCTCGGTGCGCCGGGGCACTGCGAAGGCCTCGTTCACCTCGTCCAACTCGGCCGAGATGATGGCCTGGATGCGCGCGCGCGAGCGCAGGATATCGAGGTAATCCTTGATCTTCGCGGCCAACGATTCCAGCTCGTCGGTGACTTCCTTCACCCCCATCGCCGTCAACCGCTGCAGGCGCAGATCGAGAATGGCGCGGGCCTGGGTTTCCGACAGGTTATAGGTGCCGTCGTCATTCATGGTGTGGCTGGGGTCGTCGATCAGCCGGATATAGGGGGCGATGTCCTCGGCCGGCCAGCGGCGGGTCATCAGCTTCTCGCGCGCTTCCGCCGGGTCGGCCGAGGCGCGGATGGT
This sequence comes from Pararhodobacter sp., assembly GCA_020832665.1. Taxonomy (GTDB): domain Bacteria; phylum Pseudomonadota; class Alphaproteobacteria; order Rhodobacterales; family Rhodobacteraceae; genus Pararhodobacter. The sequence continues at coordinate 62,806 of JAFIEG010000015.1, forward strand.
CGCGACGACCTCATCGACATTCGACACCGCGACGGCAAGCCCGCAAAGGACGTGGCTGCGCTCGCGCGCCTTGTTCAGCTCATGCGCCGTGCGCCGCGTCACCACCTCTTCGCGGAAGGCAATGAAGGCGGTGAGGAAATCGCGCAGGGTCAGCTGCTCGGGCCGGCCGCCATTGAGCGCCAGCATGTTGCAGCCAAACGAGGTCTGCATCGGCGTGAAGCGGAAAAGCTGGTTGAGCACCACATCGGGCGTCGCATCGCGCTTGAGCTCGATCACCACGCGCACGCCCACCCGGTCGCTTTCATCGGCGACATGGGCGATGCCCTCGATCTTCTTCTCGCGCACCGCCTCGGCAATCTTTTCCACCATGGTGGACTTGTTCACCTGATAGGGGATCTCGTCCACGATGATGGCGTAACGGTCCTTGCGCGTCTCCTCGATATGGGTGCGCGCCCTGATCACCACCGAGCCGCGCCCCAGCGTATAGGCCTTGCGCGCGCCCGATCGGCCGAGGATCAGCCCGCCGGTGGGGAAATCGGGGGCGGGGATGTATTCCATCAGCTCTTCCGGGCCCAGATCGGGGTTTTCGATCAGCGCCTTGGTGGCGGCGATGACCTCGCCCAGATTGTGCGGCGGAATGTTGGTGGCCATGCCCACGGCGATACCGCCGGCGCCATTGACCAGCATGTTGGGAAAGCGCGCGGGCAGGACGGTGGGCTCGCGGTCGCGCCCGTCGTAATTGTCCTGAAAATTGACCGTGTCCTTGTCGATATCGGCCAGCAAGAAGGCCGCGGGGCGGTCCATGCGCACTTCGGTATAGCGCATCGCCGCCGCACTATCGCCATCCATCGAGCCAAAATTGCCTTGCCCGTCCAGCAACTTGAGCGACATGGAAAAAGGCTGCGCCATGCGCACAAGGGCGTCGTAGATGGCGCTGTCGCCATGCGGGTGATACTTGCCCATCGTGTCGCCCACCGAGCGGGCGGATTTGCGATAGGGCTTGTCATGGGTATTGCCAGCCTCGTGCATGGCGTAAAGGATACGCCGATGCACGGGTTTCAGCCCGTCGCGCAGATCGGGGATGGCGCGCGAAACGATCACGCTCATCGCGTAATCGAGATAGGAGGCGCGCATCTCCTGCACGATCGAGACGGTGGGCACGCCTTGTGCCGGTTCGTCCATGTCTTCGGGGGTGTCGGGCGTGTCGCTCACCGGGGCCTCGTTGCGCTGACAGTCCACAATATCTTGTTGGCTGCCTTATAGCCGAACGCCAGAGCCGGGTGCAATGGCGCGCGCGGCGCAACATGACCTGGATCAATGGAAACCGCAGCACACAAGCGCTAGAGTGGCATAAAAGCAGGAGAATCGACATGTATCGCAACATTCTCGTACCCATCGCCTATGAGCCCGGCCAGGATGCCCGGCAAGAACTGAACGCGGCGCGCCAGCTGGCCGCGCCGGGGGCGAAGATCACGCTTCTGCATGTCATGGACCCGGTGCCCTTTTTCGCCGTCGAATACATGCCCGAGGGCTATCGCGACGAGTTGGTCGATGCGATCAGGGCCGATCTGCAGCGCCAGGCCGACACGCTGCAAAACGGTGAGGTGGCGGTGGTCGAGGGCGACCCGGCGCGCGAGATCCAGCAATGGGCCATCGGCAATGGGGTCGATTGCATTGTGCTGGCCACGCATCGCTCGGATACAAGCCTGTATGGCTCGACCGCCGCGCGGGTGGTACGCTACGCGCCCTGTGCCGTGCATCTGCTGCGCTAAAGCGTTTCAGGTTTAGACGGAAGCATAGCCTGCGTTCTTGAGGTAGTTGG
>JAFIEG010000112.1 GCA_020832665.1 Pararhodobacter sp.
GCCGCCTCGCGCGCCGCCGCTCGTGCCGCTTGCTTGCGCCGCGTGCGCAAATTCACGATCTGGGCCATGCGTTCCCTTCCCTGCGGCTCAGGCCTCTTTCGGCCCGATCATCTGCTCGGGGCGCACCACGCGATCGAAGGTCTCGGCATCGACAAATCCCAGCGCGACGGCCTCTTCGCGTAGCGTGGTGCCGTTCTTGTGCGCGGTCTTGGCGACGATGGTGGCGTTGTCATAGCCGATCACCGGCGCCAGCGCCGTGACCAGCATCAGCGATTCGCGCATCAGCTTCTCGATGCGTTCGACATTGGCCTTCGTGCCCACCACCATGTTGTCGGTGAAGCTCGACGCCGCATCGCCCAGAAGCTGCATGCTTTGCAACACGTTGTAGCTCATCATCGGGTTGTAGACATTGAGCTCGAAATGCCCCTGGCTGCCGGCAAAGCCCACCGCCGCGTCATTGCCCATGACATGGGCGCAGACCATGGTCAGCGCCTCGGCCTGAGTGGGGTTGACCTTGCCGGGCATGATCGAGCTTCCCGGCTCGTTCTCCGGCAGGATCAACTCGCCCAGCCCCGAGCGCGGCCCCGAGCCCAGAAGCCGCATGTCATTGGCAATCTTGAACAGGCTCGCCGCCACCGTCTTGAGCGCGCCCGAGAACATGACCATCGCGTCATGCGCGGCCAGCGCCTCGAACTTGTTGGGCGCGGTGACGAAGGGCAGGCCCGTGATCGTTGCGATATGCGCGGCCACCTTCGTATCCCAGCCCTTGCGGGTGTTGAGCCCGGTGCCTACCGCCGTGCCGCCCTGCGCCAGCTCGTATATATGCGGCAGGCACATCTTCACCCGCTCGATGCCCATCGCCACCTGATGCGCGTAGCCGCCGAACTCCTGACCCAGCGTCAGCGGCGTGGCGTCCTGGGTATGGGTGCGGCCGATCTTGATGATGTCGGCAAACTCTACCGATTTCGCCTTGAGCGCCGCATGCAGCTTCTCCAGCCCCGGCAGCAGCACGTCGTGCGCCTGCATGGCGATGGCGACATGCATCGCGGTGGGGAAGGTATCGTTCGAGGACTGGCCCATATTGCAGTGATCGTTGGGATGCACCGGATCCTTTGAGCCCATCACGCCGCCCAGCATCTCGATGGCGCGGTTGGCGATCACCTCATTGGCGTTCATGTTCGATTGCGTGCCCGAACCCGTCTGCCAGACGACGAGCGGGAAATTGTCATCGAAACGGCCGTCGAACACCTCCTGCGCGGCAGCGGCAATGGCGTCGGCCAGGCGCGCATCAAGCGTGCCCTGCTCCTTGTTCACCATCGCGCAGGCCTTCTTGACCGCCCCCAGCGCGCGGATGATCGGCACTGGCTGGCGTTCCCAGCCAATGGGGAAATTGATGATCGAGCGCTGGGTCTGCGCACCCCAATACTTGTCGGCGGGCACTTCAAGCGGCCCGAAACTGTCGGTCTCGGTGCGGGTGGCTTGGGCGGCGTCACTCATGCATGGCTCCTTCGGCTGTCGGCGCCGGTCATAGCCGCGCGGAAAACGGAAATCAATCTGCATGCCGTGGTATGCGAAAGCAGGCCGAGGCCGCATGGCGCCCGCGCCCCGCCCTGCTTCGTCTTGCCCGAAATACTCAGGGGGTTCCGAGCGCCCGGAAACCGCTCCGGTGGAGCGATTTCAGTAAAGGAATGGGCGGAGCCCAATAAATTGGCCGTCAGGCCAAGAGGGGGCAGCGCCCCCTGCCCCGGCTCGCCATCACCGCGCCCCTTCAGCGCGAAAAGGAAACGGCCCCAAGGCGGGGCCGTCTTGTATTCTTGTCCCTGCGGCGCTCTCAGGCGTCTTCCTTCTTCAGCTCTTTCGCGTGCAGCCAGTCGGCGTGTTTCGGCGCCTTCTTGGTGCGGCTCCACTCTTCGAGCATCTCCCATTTCACCGCATCCAGTTTTTCCAGAAGCTTGTCCTCTTCAGGGTCGGGGCAGGCCAGTTCGACGCGGTGGCCGTTCGGGTCGAAGAAATAGATGGAATGAAAGATCGAGTGATCGGTCACGCCCAGCACTTCCACACCATTGGCCTCCAGATGTTCCTTGTAGGCAATGAGCGTGTCGCGGTCCTTTACCTTGAAGGCGATATGCTGAACCCAGACCGGCGTGTTCGGGTCGCGGCCCATCTCGGGCTTGGTAGGCAGCTCAAAGAATGCCAGGATATTGCCCTGCCCGGCATCGATGAAGATGTGCATGTAGGGGTCGGGCTCATGGGTCGAGGGCACGCGGTCCTCGGCGATGGCAAGCACGAAATCCATGTTCAGCATCTTGCCATACCATTCCACCGTCTCCTTCGCATCCTTGCAGCGATAGGCAACGTGGTGCATCCGTTCGATCTTCAGCTTCGGTGCGGGAGCGTTCATTGTGCTTTCCTCCTGAAAGTCATTGCATATGCAATGGTTATGGCGCCCTTGAAACACAGTTTCCGATTCGTGTCAATTCGTTGCATCTGCAATACCTGAAATCAACAAAGCCCAACGGACGGCAGGCGAAAAGGGGGCGACCCCATGCCGGTCACCCCCATTTGCCCCCGCGCCACGGGCTTACCAGCCATATTGAATGGTCACTCCCGTCTGCGAATGCCCGCGCTGGCTGACATGGGCCGAGGTATTGCAGCCGAACTGGAACACGCCCTGGGCGTGGTTGCGCCCGCGCTGGTCGACCGTTGCATTATGGTTGCAGCCTTCCTGATGGATGATCGCCTGATGGCCACGCCCGCGCTGGGCGATGCCGGCGGCGTTGTTCACGCCGCGCTGGGTGACATGGCCGTTCGTTCGGATATCCTGATGCACGGTATAGAGCGCCAGCCCGGCACGCAGCGCGCGCGCCTCATCGGCATTGCGCGGGTTCAGATGCAGGCTGATCGAACCGCCATTGGCCATAGCCGGGGCCGGCGCCAGCGGCGCGGCAACGGCAAGGCCGAGGGCGAGGGCAAGAGCGATACGGGTCATGGTTTCATCCTTTCATGAAAAAGGGGTTGCAAGGGCACGCCGGCCAGCGTGCCTACAGGGTTTCCCGGCAGCCCATCCGGCGGCCCTCGAAGCTGATCTCCAACTCGGCGCGATAACCCGCCGGGGTGCCGCCCAGCCTGGTCTCGCCCAGAAGCGCCGGCACGCCCGGGCGGGCTTCGAAATCGCCCGACTGGCTGATCGTGGCGCTGCCGCCGGCAGAGCGGCTGGAGATGCCCAGCCGATAGCTGCCATGCACCGGGCGATCAGCGCTGACCTGACCACCGAACACGGTCTGGCCGGGCAGCGCATCGATGCGCAACTCGCAGCGAACCGGCTGTTGCGTGGCCCCGTCAGCACCCTGCGCGGAGCCCCCCTGCCCGCCGGCAAGCGCGGCGAAACCGGTAAGGCCCAGCCCAAGGGCAATGATGACGGCGGGGTGGGTTTTTCTGACAAGCACGGGTTTCATGTTGTCTCTCCTGTCATGGGGTTGGTTGCGCGGCTGTGCGGGGGCAAGGCGGCACCGCCTGGCACCGCCCCGCCCGTTCCGGCGGTCATTCCTGAACGATCGCCACCACATTGCCCGAGCCGGTCTGCTGCACCGAGGCCGAGCCGCCCCGACCCACCTGCACCACGGCGGCCACGTTGCGCCGGCCGCACTGGGTGACATCGGCGCTGTGGTTGCGCCCGGCCTGGGCGACGCCGACGCGGTTGCCGCTGCCGCACTGATGGGTATCGACGGTATTGCGCCCGCCCGACTGGCTGATCGCGGCGCGGTTGTGCCGGCCGTCCTGGGTGTTGATCGACAGGTTGGAATTGCCGTCCTGGATCACGGTCAGGCGCTGGCCACGCCCGCTCTGGCCACCGCCGACAGCGTTGTTGTGGCCCCATTGTTCGATATGGATGCGGTTGTTCTGCGCCATCGCGGGGGCGGCGGCAAAGGTGCCGGCGGCAAGCAAGACGATAGCAGCGGCCTTGATGGTTTTTGCAAGGAACATGGGTCTTTCTCCGTCTCGTGTCTTTGCGGGCAGGGCAAACCTTGTGCCGGGCCCGTCTGGTTGCGTTTGTCCGGTATCGCGTGGCGAAGGGTGGGTTGCGCCGCGCCGTCGCGTTGCCGGCAAGGCCAGATTGCTTGCCCCCGCATGGTCAGGCAAAATCAGCCGCGTGACAGCCGATTGCAGCGCCCGCGTTATCCGATGACATGGCTGAAGCGCTCCGAAAACGCTATCGATCCTGTTGATTTTGCTTGCTAACTACGAAAGTGGCGGCACGCGATTTCATCGCCTTGCCAAAACGCAGCCGCCCCCCGTGCCTTGACAGCAACGCGGCGCAGGCCGGAGTATCGCCCCGGCGCGGGGTGTTTGTTATCCGCTGACAAGGCCGCGCAACCGCCGCCAGCCCGCCCGGGGCCGGGACCGAAGCAACCGAAAGCACAGCCGATGCCGCAAACCCCCTTCGCGACTGCCGCTCCTGCCCGCATTCAAGGCCACCGGGGCGGGGTGATTCGCGCCGTGTCGGCTGCCTGCTTACCCCCCCGTTGAGCCCGGCCATGCCGACGCGCCCGCAAAAACATTCGCTGACGCTTCAGGGCCATCGCACTTCGGTCTCGCTCGAACCCGAATTCTGGGCCGCCTTTCGCGCCCTTGCCCGAAGGCGCGGCATGGGGCTGAACGCCCTGGCAGCCGAGATCGACGCCACGCGCGGCGCGCGCGGTCTGGCCTCGGCAATCAGGGTGGCGGTGCTGGCGGATATGCAGGAAAGGCTGCGAGGACCAGAGAGCGGTTGAAAAGGGTTGCGGATGTATGCTTGGCAGCGGCCCCGCATCTAGCCCGTGCAACCGAAGGGCAAGCCGCTACCCGTGGCAGAGAAAGGCCCGGCTTTCATCGGCGCGGGCCCGCTCTTGGTATGCCCGGACAGACAAGGCGGCAAGCCCGGCATGGCAGCCCGACCGGCGCAACGCCAGGCGTGCTCAGTTGGTCAGGCGCCAGGTGAAGGTGCCGAAATTGTTTGCCTCCAGCGTGCGGAACCCGACCGAGGTCTGGGCGCTGGTGCAACTCATGCTGTTGACATTCCAGAACCGGTACGGGCCGGGATACTCGACGCAAAGATAGTTGTCGCCACCCCAGTAACTGTGGCTGTCACCCACCCGCTCGGCATACATGTAGAAATAGCGGTTGTTCGTGTTCCCCATCACCCGGCATCGGTTGCGTTCGACATGCATCCAGCCCTCGTTCAGCCAGCTGCCTTCGCCAAGTGGGATGTAGGATAACGCCACCAGAACATCGCTGCTGGAATCATTACAAACCCGGATGGTGTAGTGGGACTGCGATTGCGCCGATGTGCCGGTAGCAAAGATAAGAAATGCGGCGGCGACAACAACGGAAGCGGCTGATTTGAGAACGGACATGTGACCGGCTTCGCTCGTTAATGACGAGCGATAATGTACCGCATATCCCGTTCGGGCAAGATACTTTCTTCCCGCGCCGTGCGCGCTTTCGCCTGCCCCGGTTACAGGATCTTCTGGCCGGTCTTGGCCCAGTCGGCCAGGAAGGTCTCCAGCCCCTTGTCGGTCAGCGGGTGCATGGCCAGCTTGCGGATGACATCGGGCGGCGCGGTCATCACATCGGCGCCGATGCGCGCCACCTGGGTGACATGGTTGACCGTGCGGATCGAGGCGGCGAGTATCTCGGTCTCAAACCCGTAATTGTCGTAGATCTGGCGGATATCGGCGATCAGCTCGACCCCGTCGATATTGATGTCATCCAGCCGGCCGATGAAGGGCGAGATGAAGCTCGCCCCGGCCTTGGCCGCCAGAAGTGCCTGATTGGCCGAGAAGCACAGCGTCACATTGACCATGCGGCCCTCGCCCGAGAGCACCTTGCAGGCCTTCAGCCCGTCCCAGGTCAGCGGCAGCTTGATGGCGATATTGGGCGCGATCTCGGCCAGCCGGCGCCCCTCGGCGATCATCTCGTCGGCCTTGAGCGCCACCACCTCGGCCGAGACCGGCCCCTCGACGATGCCGCAGATCTCGCGCGTAACCTCGATGATGTCGCGGCCGGATTTGAGAATCAGCGAGGGGTTGGTGGTCACGCCATCGACCATGCCCAGATCGTTCAGATCGCGGATGGCCTCGACATCGGCGGTATCGACAAAGAATTTCATGGCGCGCCTCATCGGGTTGCGAAAGCCTGTGGGCGGCGTCATACCCTAAGCCCCGCGCCCCCGAAACCCCAAAGGCCGCGACCGGCGGCCAGAATGCGCCGATCCTGCCCGATGGAGCTGCCCGAGCCCCGCTTCTTTCCTGCCGAGACGCCGCTGAGTGTGCTGACCACGCAGCCGCTGGGCAAGGCGCTCGATTACCGCGCCCCCGAGACCGGCGCGCGCACCGGCGATTTCGTCGAGGTACCGCTGGGCCCGCGCCGCGTGCTGGGCGTGGTCTGGGGCGAGGCCGAGGGCGCGTTACCCGCACAGCGGCTGCGCCCGGTGGCGCGCGTGCTCGACGTGGCGCCGATGCGCGACGAGATGCGCGCGTTCCTGATCCGCGCGGCGGGCTACACGCTTACCCCGCTGGAACTGATGCTCTATCTCGCAACGCGCGCGCCCGGGCTGATCGCCGGACAGGCCATGCGCCGGGTCTTTCGCGCCGGGCCCACGCCGCCGACGCGGCTGACCGATGCGCGCACGCGCGTGCTCGACACGCTGGCCGAATATGGCGGCGCCGCGCTCACCATCGGCGAGATCACCCGCGCTGCCGGGGTCAGCCCTTCGGTGGTGCATACCATGGCCGCCCAGGGCGCGCTGATCGAGGCCGACGCCCCGCGCGACGCGCCCTATCCGCGCCTCGATGGCCAGCGCAAGGGCAATGCGCTTTCGCCCGATCAGGGCGAAGCCGCCGCGGCGCTGGCTGCCAGTGCCGGCGATTTCAGCGTGACGCTGCTGAAAGGCGTCACCGGCTCGGGCAAGACCGAGGTCTATCTCGACGCCGTCGCGCGCTGCCTGCGCGCCGGGCGCCAGGCATTGGTGCTTTTGCCCGAGATCGCGCTCACCGCCGGTTTCATCGAGCGGGTCGAGGCACGTTTCGGCGCGCGCCCGGCCGAATGGCATTCGGGCATCACCCAGACCGAGCGCCGGCGCGCATGGCGCATGGCCGCCGAGGGTGGCGCGCAGCTTGTCGTCGGCGCGCGCTCGGCGCTGTTCCTGCCCTATCGCGATCTGGGGCTGGTCGTGGTGGATGAAGAGCACGACCAATCCTACAAGCAGGAAGACGGCGTACTCTACAACGCGCGCGACATGGCGGTGCTGCGCGCCTCGCTTTGCGGGGCGCAGGTTGTGCTGGCTTCGGCCACGCCCTCGCTGGAAAGCTGGGCCAATGCGGAAAGCGGTAAATACGCCCGCATCGACCTGCCGGCGCGCTACGGCGTGGCCGAGCTGCCGCAGATGCAGGCCATCGACATGCGCGCCGAGGCGTTGCCATCGGGGCGCTGGGTTTCGAAAAGCCTGCAATCGGCGGTGGCGGCGCGGCTGGCGGCGGGCGAGCAGGTGCTGATCTTCCTCAACCGGCGCGGCTATGCGCCGGTCACCATCTGCCGCGCCTGCGGTCATCAGGTGGAATGCGCTGATTGCGATGCGCGCATGGTCGAGCATCGCTTCCTCGAGCGGCTGATGTGCCATCAATGCGGCGCCACCGCGCCGGTGCCCACCGCCTGCCCCTCCTGCGGGATCGAGGGCAGGATGCACCCGGTCGGGCCGGGGGTGGAGCGGCTGGAGGAAGAGTTGCGCGCACTCTTTCCCGATGCGCGGCTGGCGGTGCTGTCATCCGATCTCTTCGCTTCTGCGCGGGCGCTGAAGGAGCGAATCGAGGCCATCGCAGCGGGCGAGGCCGATATCATCATCGGCACGCAGCTGGTGGCCAAGGGGCATAATTTTCCGCTGCTGACGCTGGTGGGGGTGATCGATGCCGATCTGGGCCTGCATGGCTCTGACCTGCGCGCCGCCGAGCGCACCTTTCAGCTCATGCGCCAGGTCGCCGGGCGCGCCGGGCGCGCCGAGCGGCCGGGGCTGGCGCTCTTGCAGACGCATCAGCCCGATCACCCGGTGATCCGCGCAATTCTATCGGGCGAGGAGGAAAGCTTCTGGCGCGCCGAGGCAAGTGAGCGCCAGGCGCTGGGCATGCCGCCCTATGGCCGTCTGGCCGGGATCATCCTTTCGGGCCCCGATGCACAGGCGCTTTACGCTCACGCCAATGCGCTGGCCGCGCGCGCCGCGCCCTTGCAGCGCATCGGCGCGCAGTTTTTCGGCCCGGCGCCGGCGCCGATTGCACGCATCCGCGGCCGCCACCGGGTTCGGATGCTGGTCAAGGCCGCCAAGGGCGCGCCGCTGCAGGCGGCGCTGGCCGAATGGGTAGGCCAGATTGCGCCGCCACGCAATGCACGCCTGGCCATCGATATCGACCCGCAGAGCTTCTGGTGAGGGCTGATCAGGGGGGCGCTGCCCCCGTCCTTGCTGCGCAAGGACTCCCCCGGAGTATTTTGGGCAAGATGAAGAGGGAAAAAGGCGGCCACCCGGTCTGCGCGGACCGACAAGCGTGCAGGCGCCCGGATGTGCCATGCCGGTTGGCGGGGTGGCGCCAACCCGCCCTTACCGCCCTGCATACACCCGCAGTGTGGCAAGCTGCGTCAGCGGCAGATCCAGCGTGCGCAACGCTTCCAGCGAGATCTGGCTGCCCGCTCCCGGCTCCCGGCCCGAGGGGCGCAGCTCGACCTCGACCGTGGCGCCGCCCTCGCTTTCTACCCGTCCCGGCTGCACCGAGGAGACCAAGCCCGTGCGCACCCACAGCCCGCCCTCTGACGGAGAGCCAAGCCCGGCAAGGGTTTCACCCAGCAGCCCGCCCCTGCCGGCAATGCCCTCGCGCGGCGCCCGCTCGACAGACGCCAAGTCGCCGTTCTCGGCAGTGCCATTCGGCCTTGCCTCGGGGCGCAGGACATCCTCTCCCGGCGCAAGTGTCACTGAAACCGGCACCTCGGGCGCTTGCGGCGCATCGTCGCGCGAAAGCAGCCCGCCGGCGCAACCGGCCAGCACCGCGGTGACAAGCAACAAGGGGATGGCAGATCGAAGCATGTTCCCGAGCCTAGCGACGCCGGCGCGCGCTTGCAACGCTGGCCTTGCCAGCATGCGAGGGGCTCACTAGCTTGTGCGGTAAGAACGAGGAGCGCCCGATGCCAGCAACCTCCGGCCCGGCCACAAGCAAATTCGCGCCGCTGATCGACCCTTTCGCCCGGCCGATCACCTATCTGCGCGTCTCGGTCACCGATCGCTGCGATTTCCGCTGCACCTATTGCATGGCCGAGCACATGACCTTCCTGCCCAAGAAGGAACTGCTGACGCTCGAAGAGCTGGACCGGCTGTGCAGCGCCTTCATCGGGCTGGGGGTGGAAAAGCTGCGCATCACCGGTGGCGAGCCGCTGGTGCGCAAGGGCATCATGACCTTCTTCGAGGCGATGGCGCGGCATCTGCAGACTGGCGCGCTGAAAGAGCTGACGCTGACCACCAATGGCAGCCAGCTTCGCCGCTTCGCGCAGCCGCTGGCCGATCTGGGGGTGCGGCGGGTGAATGTCTCGCTCGACACGCTTGACGAGACGAAATTCGCCGAGATCACGCGCTGGGGCCGCCTGGCGCAGGTGCTCGACGGCATCGATGCAGCGCGCGAGGCGGGCATGCGTGTGAAGATCAACGCCGTGGCGTTGAAGGGCTTCAACGAGGGCGAGCTGTTCACGCTGGTCGATTGGTGCGCGCGCGAGGGCCATGACCTGACCTTCATCGAGGTCATGCCGATGGGCGAGATGGGCGAGGAGATGCGGCTAGATCAGTACTGGCCGCTGAAGGATCTGCGCGCGCGGCTGGCGGAACGCTTCACGCTGAGCGAACTGGCCGAGCGCACGGGCGGGCCGGCGCGCTATGTGCGGCTGGAAGAGACGGGCCAGAAGATCGGCTTCATCACCCCGCTGACGCATAATTTCTGCGAAAGCTGCAACCGCGTGCGGCTGACCTGCACGG
>JAFIEG010000113.1 GCA_020832665.1 Pararhodobacter sp.
GGGGGGGGGGGGGCGGCGGCCCCCCCCCCCCCCCCCCCCCCCCCGGGGCCGGTTGCAGGGGCGCTGCCGGGCGTCGATGAACTGGCGCGTTCGGTGCTGAGAACCCGTGCCAGGCATATACGCGGCCGGCATTGCCCCTCATCCGGTCGGCACCGTTTCATCGTCGTGCCTGTTGCCCAGCCGGGATGGCGCGGCGTGCCCGCGATTGTCCGCTGCCCGTTCCCGGCGGCAGAAAGCGCGAGAATTGCCGCGCGAACGCACCCGTCAGGGGCGGCCCCTGCGCAACCTGGCGCCGATGCCCCGCACCGGGCGGGTTACCTTCCAGGAGCGCGACGCATAGACACGCCCCAGTTCCGCCTCGAGTGCGGCGATCTGCCGATTCTTCTCTGCGCATTCGTGCTGCAGGGCTCGTTTTTCCGCCGCATCCCGCAGCGCAAGCGCCCCCGCCACGGCATCGTGATGCAGCTGACGGCGTTCGGCCTGGGCGAGCGCCTCGGCGTGCGATTGCCGCTGGGTCTCGGCCTGCGCCGCAACCGCTTCGAATTCGGCGCGCAGCTGGTCCTGCTCGCCCTCGACCCGGGCAAGCTTCGCCTCGTGAGCTTGTCGCTCGGTCCCGATCTGCGTCGAGACCTCCTGGAGCTCGGTGCGCAGCCGGTTTCGCTCTCCCTCGGCCTGCGATAGCTTCTCTGCGTGCGATAGCCGTTCGATTTCGACCCGCGTCGAGACCGCTTCGAGTTCGACGCGCAGCCGGTCCCGCTCTGCCTCAGTCTTCGATAGCTTTTCTGCGTGCGATAGCCGTTCGATTTCGATCTGCGTCGAGACCGCTTCAAGTTCGGCGCGCAGCCGGTCCCGCTCTCCCTCGGCCTGCGATAGCTTCTCTGCGAGCAATTGCCGCTCGCGTTCGCCCCCGGTCAGCCGGGACCAGATGGCGGAAATGTCACGAGATGGCGGGCGGGATTCCCCGCCCGGGCCCGAATACATGGCCCTGAGCTCATCCGCCAGCGCGCGCGCCGGGGCGTCGACGTCGAGCAAGGCGGCGGCGAAAATCACCGATGGGCCGTGCTGTGTCTCGTGCCTATCGGGGCCAGGGGCCATGTATGCATCGCGGGCGAAACGCACGCCCAGCCGCGCCTCGAGAACATCCAGGCTCTCCGCCGCCCGCTGAGTGAGAGGCCCGGGGGCGATCATCACGAGCCTGCGCCGGGCACGGCGGCTGGCGCGCAGGAAGGCATCGGTGCGCTGCTTCCAGGCATGAAGCGCGTCCGACGCCTTCCAGCCCTCGTCCAGCAGCTGCGCCAGAGCATCCACCGGCGGTTTCATGGGCACCAGAATCGGGCCCTTCGAGGTCGCGGCCAGCGCCGACTCCATGTCGTCATGCAGCGTGAGCGCAAGCGCCGGGCGCGCCTCGGCCGCGAGAGTGCGCAGAAGCGGAACCAGCGGATCGTGCTGCGACAACACGACCGGGATCTCGACCACCCCGGACCCACGGGCCTGTTCCATCACTACCTCGTCCTGCATGGCGCCGTTCCGCCGGTCTTGGGTTACGCGATCCTGCCCACAGAACCACAACGCGCGCCCGGTTTCCAGTGATCCATGCCCGTTACCTGGCTCGCGCGCGCTCCTCACCGGTCGCGCCAGCGCCGCCAGACCCTTGAGAGCGCCTTGACCAGCCCGGTTTTCTGCTGCTCGAAGCGCGTCTCGGGATGCTCGCCCAGCAGATAGGCCGCCTGGGCCTGGATGGCGGCAAGTTCGCTGCGCAGCACGCGTTGCTGATCGCGGTCCAGCCGCTCGGGATCAAGCCGGTCGAGACGCCGGCGCACCCCCTTGATGCGCTGGAGCACCGCTGAGGGGCGCTTGTGCTCGCGGTGTTCCTCTTCGAACACGGCTATGATCTCGAGAAGCTCTTCGAGCACCGGTTGGACCTCGCCGCGCGCGGGAAAGAGCGCCCGCAGATCCTCGCGCAGCGCCGGGGCGAGCGCCGCTTCCTCCTCGGCGCCGGTCAGCCCGCGCAGCTGCGCCAGACGCCGCAGTGCCGCCACGGGCAGATGCCCCGCCCCCGGCGCGACGAAGGGAAAACCGCGCTCGGGCGCGCCGTCGAGCTTGCCGCGCATAGCGATCAGCGCAAAGCCGATCCAGCGCCAGAGGGGGCGCAGCTCCTCGGGCAGCGAGGCAAGCTGCGCGTTGAGCCCGGCAAAGAGCGGCTCCTCTTCGGCGACGGCACCGTAGCGCCCCGGCGTGTCGCACCACTCGGCCAGATAGGCCTCGGCAAGCTCCAGCTCGGCGATCTCGCGCGCCAGCAGCGCGGCATCCGCAAGCTGATAGGCCTCGAGGATCCACTCTTGCGGCAGGCCCAGCTCGTCGCGCTGGCGGCGCAGCTTGACGCGCCGGTTGATCCAGCCATAGCCAAGCTTGGTTTCGGGCGCCATTTGCAGTGCAGCCTCGACGAAATCGAGATCGGCGGGCGCGATATCGGCGGGCAGCACGGCGACCGCGACCTGGGCGAAATCGGCGTAGCGCTCGGGATCGCGGGTGCGCAGCGCGCGCATGGCCGCGAGCCGGCGGTTGCCGTTGACCACCACCCCCTCGGCGGTGACCAGCAGCGGCTCGGTCTGCCGGCCCTGGCGTTCGAGCTCCTGAAGGATCGGCCCGCGCAGATCGGCCGCCGCCGCCATCAGGAGCCCGTGCAGCATTGTCTGCACCTCGGCACTCGCGGCCTCGCGGCGCAGCGTCTCCCAATCGCGCTGCTCTTTGCGCAGCCGCTCGGTGAGTTCGGCCACCAACCGCCCGTTATCGACGCGGTAAACCAGCAGATCCGCCCCCACCCGCGCTACCGGCAGCGCCCTGAGCCCGCCGGGCAGCGGCGCGTAATGGCCGGGCTCTACCCCCTCGATCGCCCGGGAGAGCCGCTCGCGGCGCTGCTCCACGGGGGCGGGCGCAGGAACCTCGGGTTTCGTCTTGCCGCTGGACATGGCACCTCCTTGGCTAATGCCACACTCTAAGGCTGGTCCCGCACCCCTTCAACCGACGCACTGCGCGCCGCCACTTCCTGCCCCAGGGTGGCGCACGGTGCCAGGCCCAGGCCACCACTCTCATCGCTCAGAAACAAACCACCGGCGCCGGAAGCCATTGTCTGGCCAGCGTCACCACGCCGATCGGCGCCGCCACATAACCCGACGATGGCCTGAAAGCCGATCATGCACCAAGACTGAGTGAGATGATCAGCCCACTTCGAATGGCAAGTTGGGGTATCCTCGCACATCAGCTCATCGCACGGCCTGGTGAATTTCCAGATCGTCCCGGGTGGCGGCAAGCCAAGCGCGCAACCCAGTGACTTGTAGGCGAGGCCCCGGCATCCAGGTCGTGGGGAACGCGTTTGGGAATGCACCGAACTTGCCCGTGACGCTTCGGGGCGCGGCCGTCGAACAGAAAATATCACAGCGTGGCGAAGGTGGTATGAAGTTTGCGCGCGACGGTGCCGCCTGACCAAATCACCACGAGAATCTCGATCGCCCAGACCAGAAACGCGATTCCCGGGCCAATGGCGAACAGGTTTCGCCCCCGGCGGCCAAGGGCTGAATTTTCGGCAACGAAGCGAAGATGGTCGAAAAACAGCGGCAGTTCTCCTGCGCCCCAATAGGTTATCCGGTAGAGGATAAACCAGTAGAAACAGTAGATCGCCATCGCGAATCCGGCGCCAGCAACCGCAATCGCAACATTGGAGGAGAGCCCCAGCCGGTCCGTCAAAAGCGCGGCGAAAATTCCGCCGGATATACCGATGCATAAGGAATAGATAATAATTTCATACGCATAGAAATGGGCAGCAAACGCAATCAGAAGGGCGATCATTGCCATCCCTGCCGCCAGAACCGGCCCCACAACCCAGAGCGGGCGATGGGGCCGGTTCACGGGGGGCTGTCTTTCAACGGTCATGACACAGTTCCGGCTTGCCAGACGTCCGTGGCAGTTGCGCCGCCATCGTCGGCGGTCAGTTGCGAATCTGCAACCTGTCGTTACGCCCCTCGACCGCCAGCGCAGCCTCGATGCCCGCCTCGGTCACCTCGCTGTCGCGCGCACCGATATTGGTCAGCGATGCAATCCCGGCCAGGGTCAGCAATCCTGCATCGGAAACTTCGGTCCTGTTGATCATGAGCCGTTCGAGATTCGTTTGTGCGAGAGCCAGCAAGCCGGTATCACCGATTTGGGTATCGGACAGCCATAGCGTGCGCAGCGACTGGTTCCCCGCAAATGCTTCCAACCCGGAATCGGAGATGGCGTTCCCGTCCAGATAAAGCGTTGCCAGATTGGGCAGGCTGGCCAGGGCGGGCATTGCCGCATCGGTTACATTGGTGCTCCAGATGAACAGACGTTCCAGGGATTCGATGCTGGAGAGTGTCGCGATGCTCGCATCGTCGATCTGCGTGTTGCGCGCCGAGATTTCCCGCAAATCGGTCAAGCCGGTAAGATGGCTGAACCCGCTGCCCGTAACGCCGGTGTTGGAGATGGCGAGCGATCTGAGCGTGGCAATCGTCCCCAACGGCTCCAGCGCGGCGTCGGTTATCGCGGTCTGCGCAAGGCCGATTTGTTCCAATGTTGGGTGATCTGCCAGCGCCACCATGCCCGCATCGCTCACCGCCGTGTTGTCAAGCGTGAGTGATCGCAGCGTTGCGTGGGCCGCGATGGCGGGAAGCGCGGCATCGGTTATGTCGCGATTGAGCGTAAGGTCGAGCCGCCGCAAGCCTTCCATGTCCGACAATGCCGCGACATGCTCATCCGTCAAACCTGCAGAGCGGAAGCTCAGACTCCAGAGGGTCTCGATTTCGGCGAGCACCGCCAGCCCTTCCGGCGTGACTTGCGTGCTGCCATCGATTGCGAGATGCCCAAGGCGCGGCATCGTCAGAAAATGGCGTAGATCCGCATCCGCCAGGTTTTCGCGCGCATCCCTGGGAATGCTGAGCGATTGGATGGCCGCCAGCGCCTCGGCGTCGATGGGCGCGTTGCGGAATTCGATGCCCAACTCGTTCAACCGTGCGATCGCCGCTTCACCGGCCTGGGCAGCGACAGGTGCGCCGAGCGCCAGTGCAGATAGTCCGATGACGAAAACCAGCTTCTTCATGATGCATTTCTCCTTGTCGTGTTCCGTGCAGGGTCAAGTTGCGACGGCCTTTTCGTCCGCTGCCGGTTTTCTGCGCCTGGCCAGCATCCTGATGACCACGATCAATGCTGCCCCGGCGGAAAAGATCAGC
The DNA here is from genome assembly GCA_020832665.1 of Pararhodobacter sp. GTDB lineage: Bacteria > Pseudomonadota > Alphaproteobacteria > Rhodobacterales > Rhodobacteraceae > Pararhodobacter. The sequence continues at coordinate 5,244 of JAFIEG010000113.1, forward strand.
ACCCCGATGAGCGGGCGGTAAAACAGCCAGGCCAACCCGATGGTGAGCGTTCCCAGTGCAATGCCGGCAATCGCCGCAACCAGCCCCGCCCCCAATCCTACCATGCTGCCCAGAAACGGAACGACGCTGGCGGCGACCGAAAGCGGCCCGAGCATCAGCGAGAACCCGGCGATCAGCAGAACAAGACCACCGACCCGCACTACCCAGGTCAACGCGGTATTGGCGCGCGCGGCATCGTCGAACATCTCCGGCGCCAACACCTCCCCCCGACTCACAAACAGCAACGAATCGCCGGCTTGCGTGGCATAGGCGGCAATCCCGTCTCCCCGTTGCTGGCCGATGACACTGATCGCGCCCAGAGGCACCAGCTCATAGCGGATTCGATAATCACCAATCTGCGGCGTCAGTGGGTTGGCACCCATATAGAGTGCGCCGTCAACCACACTCACATTGATCCGCTCGCCCATGACCGCCTGCACCATTTCGGCGTGAGACACCTCGACTGGCAAGGGCTGCGCTCCGCCAATACGGCGCAATACATTATCGCCAAGCGAAAAGGCACCCAGATCGGCACTCGCAATGCTGAAATCGGTGCTTTCGAAAATCATCGCGGGGTTTTGATGGCCCGCCGGTTCATGGAAACGCGCCGAGTCATGATACCGCTCGGACCAGTCCGGCGTGTAATTGTAGGTCGTCACCCGCGTTTCGCTGCCACCGAGATTCTGCTGGGTTTCCGTGCGCGAGGACTGAACCCACTGATACATCTCCACCCTGCGCAGGAGCCGGATTCCCTGTGCCTCTATGGAGAACTGGGCATCCGAAACCGTCTCGTCCGTGCTCAATGGCCCGGAGACATGAATGAGCTGCCCTTCACTCTCCGGATCGACTGCACCCGAATCCACAGAGATGAAGAGCCCCGCTCCCTCATCGAGCGAGCGCTGAGTCTGCACGGCGCGGCCCTCGTTCCAGAACAGGGCGCCCACCATGCCGATCACCAGCACTATCCCCAACCCGACGCCGGCAACCGAATTCTTCAACCTGTCAAACCAGGAAACTCTGGTGATTTTCCGTGAAACCATTTCATCCTCCCGACAATCGCCGCCGCTCAGTTTGGCCCGCCCGGATACATCCTATCGGCAGAGGTTGTGCCAGGTCCTGGGGTTAGCGGTTGGGTAATCAGCCGATCCGCGCCCGGCGCAGGCCAGATATCGGCGCGAGTTCCTATTGCGCGGCTTGCCCCTCGCCGGAAAAAACAAGGTAGGCAAACAACGCAACACCAGCGAAAACGACAAGCGACGAAACTGCGACCAGCGGTTCAAGCGCTTCATTGCCATTGAGCATGAAATACAGAGACGGCATCATGACGATCACGCCAACGGTGTAGATGCCATACTGAACCCGAGCGAGGCGGGTTTGCGCCTTGGCTGGATCGAATACGAAATAGGTTCCGAACAGGGCCATGGTCACCCAGCCGAGCAGATTGATATGCGCGTGCGCACCCATGACGCTCCGGTTTTCCGAGATCGACATGTGAATGCCTATCCCGACACCGATCACGAGGAAGATGATCGCGGTCTTAAAGTAGAGCTTGGAAAGTGCAGGCATGAGTGCAGTCCTTTTCCGGTATGGGTATGATGCCCCCGCACGCAAGGGTCGCGGGAGGAGGTGGTCTGGTACCACGAGCCGATCCACTCGAACGCGCCGTCGCCCAATACACGGTGCGGCATGCCCTTCTCCCCGATCTGAATTGGCGGACGCCCGCCATTAATCCAAATCGCGAAGAGGAAATCTTGGGGAATGCGGTTGGGGAATGAGCCGGATGCAGCCTGTTCCGGGATCAGGGCTCACAACCTGTAGAGGGCGGCGGCGGCGAGGCAGCAGGCGGGCATAGCGATCATCGTCGGGCAGGTCGAACGCCTCGTAATTTTCGAGGAACCGGAACCGCATGAACAATGGCGTGACGTTTCTACCACCCGGCCGTTCAAGATACCGGAGGATGACAAGGCTCCCTCGATGCCCCGGCCTTGCGGCGTGACGAGGATCGGCAGTGCCGTCGTTACGCGTGCCAGAGCCGGCAGCCGCTGGGGCTGTGGTTTCGTGATATCGATTTCGCGGAAACCGACAGCGCCCCGAAACCGATTCTTGCGTTCGAGAAGGAATTCCGGCCCTGGCAGAAGGGACAGATTGGAACGTGATAGACGACGGGCCTGGCACTCATTGATCCCAGTGCCCTGGATTCTTCCGCATGCCTGTCGGCGTTTTGCCAAACCGGCGGCGGAAGGTGTGATGGAACCAGGAAATGTCGCCGAAACCGCAATCGAGCGCAATGGTCGCCACATTGACATTTGCCAAAGCGGGATCGGTCAGCAGTTCCTTGGCGTGATCAAGACGCGCATTGAGCAGATAGTCTGTGAAACTGGTGTTTTCGGCATAGAACAGATCTCGGATGCGGCGCGGCGTGACGCCGTGTCGTTTTGCCAGCCACGACAACGACACATCGCTCTCGCCAAGGTTTGCGGTAATGTCCTGGGTGATCGCCGCGAACAATTCCGCCCGCGTTCGGCTGCGCTGTGACGCGTTGACGGCTTGTTGCGGGGGTTCGGTTTCGCCTTGCGCCGGCGGCACATGATTCTGGTCCTGCCGATCGTGAATCAGCAAGATGGCCACCGGGCGCGCGCCGGCGACATCATGCGACGCAACGACCGATGACCACGGCACCACCTCTACCGACAGCCGCGCGGCCTCATCGCCTCTTCTCCAGGGAACAGGGCGGGTGGCGGCCAGATCCCGATAACTGCCGGCACATGCAAGGATGCCGCGTAGCAGCAAATCCTGCGACCGGGGATCGTCCAGTGCGAATCGCCCGCCGCGCAGGTGCAGGCCGGCCCCATTCGCCAGCAATGCTTCGGCGGCCTGGTCGGCGAACAGAATGCGCAGCCCCGCATCGACGACCAGCAGGCCATTGCGCCGTGTGTCCTTCAGGCTGGTCAATACGGCATTCTCCAATGCCAGTTTTTGCAGCCTCGTCTGGATGGCAATGGCACGGATCAGATGCGGGACAAGAAGCGAAAACCGCCGCTCGGCCCGATGGTCAAGTTCGTCCTGCCTTGCCGATGCCTGCACGACGCAACTTGCGAAACCGGTCTCGCTCAGCGCGAGATTGACCGCGAGACGTTCCGCACCCAGGCCCGAGTGCGACCAGAACTCATTGTGAAAACTGCTTCTTCTGAACCGGTCGCGCCCCGTATCGGCAAGACTGGTGATCCGGCCTACGGGGGCGGTGCTGGTTGCCTTTACGGTCGGGTCCTCGGCCGACCATTGTTCGTTATAAGCCGCAATCACCCCGGGATCGGCACGAGGCGCTACCACAGACGAGGAACCCGTCGCATGATCGATACGGACAAGCGCGGCATTCTCCGCGCCGCAGAAATCCGCCAGGGCGCAAAGCGGGCCTGCCCAGTCGGCTTCGCCGAGCGCGGCTCCGTACAGGTTATCGACAATGTCCAGAACGCGATTCTCCAGCCCCATCGGTCCTCCCAAACCCAATGGTGTTATATTACAGCACTCTGGCTTATCTTGAAATTGAATGATCACATGTGCACTATTTACACCATGAATTTGAACGCCCTCGACCTCAATCTCATTCGTGTGTTCGACGCTCTTCTCAAGGAGCGCAATGTCACGCGGGCAGGGCGTCGAATCGGGCTCAGCCAGCCAGCCGTCAGTTCCGCGCTGGGCAGGTTGCGGTCAGCTCTGAACGACCCCCTGTTTCTGCGTAATGGGGGAAACATGGAGCCGACCGCCAAGGCCATCGAGGTTGGCACCTATGTCCAATCGGCGATGACATCCCTGGAACAAGGCCTCAGTCCGCGGCTCCCCTTTGACCCCGCAACGATCAAACGAAAATTCAACCTGCTGGGTGCGGACTTCTTTTCCGTGCTGTTCATGCCCGCTTTGTCCGCGCGTATCGCGAGCAAGGCCCCAGGCATCAAACTGGGCTTTCTTGACAACGCCCGCAGCGATGTCGCCCAGCTACAACAGAACGGTCTGGTTGACCTCGCTTTCGAGGAACATGCCTATGCGTCCGAAGGCCTCTCGCACGAGGCGTTGTTCCGATCCGTCTTTGTCGTCGCGTTGCGCAAGACCCATCCCGTTCTGGACGGACGTTCACTGGCATGGGGCGACACGCTGCCGGCCGATATCTTCGCTGCGCTCGACCTCGCGGTCTATTCTCAGGACGCCGGCGAAAGCGGCTGCGTGCTCGATGTCTTGGGCAGGGCCCGTCAAAGACCGCGCATCGCGCTGGCACTTCCTCATTTCCATGCCGTTGCCATTGCCGCGAGTGCGGGCGATCTCGCATCGATAATTCCCTGCCAACTCGCCGAAGCCATGGCAGAGCGGCTCGATCTCATCGTGTTTCGCCCACCATTCGACCTGGGCATACAGCAGCTTGGCATGTACTGGCATCCGCGCCTCGACAAGCAGGCCGAACATGTATGGTTGCGCAAGCAGATTTCAGAGTTGATCAAGGAAATGGCGTTCGACCGGAGTTTTGATCGATACCGGGATCAGACCAAGTGCTGAGGCTGTCGAACGGGCAACTCCTGAGGACACCCATTTCTGGTTGGAAGTTGCTCGATAAACTGAACCGCCCCGGGTTTCCGAGAGGGTAAAACTCTCAGAGGATGACCCTTAT
>JAFIEG010000016.1 GCA_020832665.1 Pararhodobacter sp.
TAAACCAAAAACACGGGTGTGGTTCGGGCGGCCAAACCCCGGGCCTTGCGGGGGTTGTTGGGTTTTATTTGGTTGTGGGGCGCGGGGGTGCGCACCCTGATCCAGAGTGCGCTCGGCGCCGCCTCGGCCTTGGGGCCGGTCGCGTTGGATCGCCTGGACGACCGCGAGAGATGCGTCAGCGCTTTCGAGGAATTCGTTCGGCGGACGGGGCTGTTCCAGTTCGCCGGGTTTGTCGAGCCGGACGGCACGATGCGCTGCAGTTCGGACGGCGAAGAGAACGATCTTTCCGGCACACCCGCCTTCTGGAGCTTCATCGACGAGCCAGCACCCACCATCCTGATGAATCCCGACGGTGACGTGACCGGCCAGCCCTCGCTGGTTATCGCTCAGCCGGTCCGGGACGATGACGAATTCGAAGGCGTTCTGATTGTGGCGTTACCGCTTTACGCGCTCAACCTTGTGCGGGAGTTCGGGCAAGAGCAGGTGCCCACCAGTACCATTCTGTTCAACCGCGAAGGCGACGTGATCAGCGCGACGCCAAGCGGGCTCGATGTCGAGGACAACATACCGCGGGGAAGATCGCTTGCATCCCTGGCGTTTGGTGGAAAAAGACTCATGCGCGGCCAGACCGAGAACGCCCAGACCGCCACTTTCACGATCGTGCCGCTTATTTCCGACAGGCTTTATGTTCTCGGTGTCTGGGCAGAAGACGACTTGCCGACAACGGGCGCTATGGCCAATCCGCTCAACCTGGCGTTTCCCTTCCTTATGTGGCTGGCAAGCCTTGGTGTCGCATACTTCGCCGTTCATCGGCTGGTTATCCGCCATATCAGAACGCTGGGTCGCCAGATGCGCCGCTTCGCGGTCGGCCAACGTGGCGGCGCACCCGAGGTTATCGAAAAGGCACCTGCCGAACTTCGTGAGCTGAGTGTGACGTTTTCCAAGCTCGCGCGCATCCTGGCGCGGGACGAGGCGGAACTCGCCGCGTCACTGGAGGAGAAGACAGTTCTGCTCAAGGAGGTTCATCACCGGGTCAAGAACAACCTTCAGCTTATCGCCTCGATGATAAGCATCCAGAGCCGGCAGGTGAATGAGCCCGAGGCACGCGAGGTGCTCAAGAGCCTGCAGGACAGGGTCATGGCGCTGGCCACGATTCATCAGCGCCTCTACCAGTCCGACCGGCTTGCAGAGGTGCAAGTGGACCGCCTGCTGGACGACATCGTCAACCATCTTGCCTCGGTCAGCGCAGTGCCGGGGCGGCACACGCAGATCCGCACGGAGCTGGAACATGTCAGCCTGAAGCCCGACCAGGTCGTGCCCTTGTCACTGCTGGCCACCGAGGCCGTAACGAATGCCTTGAAATACTCAGGTTGCTCTGAAGAGGGCGGCGGGCAGATCGATGTCCGCTTGTCCCGGGTCGGTGAAGAAGAGGTATTGTTCGAGGTCATCAACTCGGATGGCGCACCATTCCCTGAAACGGCTGCTGCTGCCGGAACGCAACTGGGGACAAAGCTGATTCAGGCGTTTTCAGCGCAGCTCGGCGGTCATACGGAGCAGGGCCAGGTCAGGACCGCTTCGGGAACCGGCTATCGATTGGCAACGCAGTTCCCCGTCACAGGTTTCCGGGCAGTCGAAACCCCAGACGCCCCCCCTTCGGCAAGTGGGGAAGGCTGAACGATTGTCCCCGCTCATTCCAGCCAAGGAAAGACATCAGGCCCGCGCGTTGCGCGGGCCTGTGTGAGTGGTGGCGAAATCGATCAGCTCAGGGTCAGCCTTCGTATTCCGGCATCGCCTCGAGCTCCTCGAGGGTCACCGCGAGAAGGATGCGAACATCGGCCTCGGTTTCGGCCTCGATGTCGAACTGCGAGCGTTCGAGCGCAACTTCCCTGGCGCCAAGCCCGAGGAAGCCGCCGATTTCAGCAACGATCTGCGCCACTCGGCCGTCGGCATCGATGATCAGATTGGCGACGGTCCCGACGACTTCCCCGTTGGGGTCATGGATTTCGGCGCCAATCAATGCGTCGCTCGTCAGGGTCATGCCAGCGGCGAACGATCCATCGGATTGCGCTTCAACGCCGGTATCGAGTGTGGTTTCAGCGTCGGCATTCACATCTGTATCGACATCGACACTCATCTGAGCATCAGCACCTGCGCCGGCATCGACATCGGCGTTGATCTGCGCGAAAGCCGGCGCTGCGATCAGTGCGAGCACTGCAGTTGTTGAAAAAATGTGTTTCATTCCGATAGCTCCTTTCGTTTCAGCCTTTCATCAGGGCTGCACAATAAAACGCAGACATAGAATTGAAGTTCCTGAAGCCGGTCATGATTTATTTTTAGTAATCCATGGAACCAATAGCTCAATGGTGCGTTTTGGAGAACCCGCCAGCAAATATGTTGCCATTTCATCAGAGCATTGCTTGAAGGTTGCTTTATTTACTGTTTCAGAATTGATGTGCCTTTACATAAGCTATTTCAGGCCGCCATGGCTTGCATGATTCCGGGTATTACTTGATACGATCTGTTTCTTGGGTCAGAGCTTTTGAACTGGGTGGTGAAATATGAATTTCACCCTGCGTATTGAACATGCCGCTTGTAGTTTCAGATCAACCGAGGAGCGAGAAATTTATTCGTTCGGGCACGAATCCAGTTTTCTTATTCGACAAACGGAACCTGTCCAATGCCTGCATCGCGGTCGTCTTCCTGGCCTCGGTGCTCTTGATTTGCTTGGTTGTCCGAGAAGCGAAAACCGGTTTCCGCTATTTCGCGACATGCTCCAGAACCGCTATCTGGCCAAGCTCGCGCCTGGCAGCCAGGTCACGATACCGGGTACGAAGATCAGCAGTATCAGCACAGCAAGTGCGGTAAGCGCAAAAGGCGCCACGCCCTTGAATACAGTGGTCAGCGAAATCGGCGTGCCGAGATTGGCTTGCGGATCGGATGCAATGCGATGGACGATGAAGGTGAGTATGCCAAGCGGTGGGGTCAACAGGCCCACCTCTGCCATGACCACCAGAAAAACCCCGAACCACAAGGGATCAACCCCCACCGTGCGCAGCGGAATCAACAGCACGGGAATGGTCAGCAGCATCATGGCGAGCGTGTCCATGAACATGCCGAGGATCAGATAGACCAGGATCAGGATCAGGAGCAGCTCGACCCGGCCAAGCCCAAGGTCGAGAATCCCCGATGCCAGCATATTGGGAACCTGGCTTAGCGCCATGACCCTGGCCAGGGCCGCGACGCCGATGATGAGCAGAAAGATGGAAGCGGTTCCCTGCAGTGTGCCGATCACCGAAACGCGCAGCATCTCGACGATCTCGGCCATGGACGCGCCCTGGCGTATCTGGTGCGCGACACCGAAAACCAGGGCCGCGAGCATGCCGAAGACACCGGCCTCGGTCGCGGTGAAGATGCCGGCGAAAAGCCCGCCTATGACCAGCAACACCACACAGGCAACCGGCAGGATACCCGCGAGCGACTGCCAGCGCATGCGCCAGGTGATCGCTCGCATGTCGATGCGCGGGGCCACTTCAGGGCGTATCATGGCATAGACAATGATCATGGCAGCGAATGCAAAGGCCAGAATCAGCCCCGGTACGACACCGGCCAGAAGCTGCTGGCCCACCGGCACCGACGCCGCCCCGGCATAGATGACCAGCAGCAAGCTTGGCGGGATGATCTGACCCAGAGTTCCGGCCGCGGCGACGCTTCCGACAGCCAGTTGCGGATGATAGCCCGAGCGCAGCATTTCTGGAATTGACACCCGGCCCAGGGCATAGGTGATGCCGATGGTGCTGCCGCTGCTGGCGGCGAGCGTGGCGCCGGCGAAGTTGGTGGATACGGCAAGGCCGCCCGGCAACCAGCCCAGCCAGCGGCGCGCGGTTTCAAAGGCGCTCGCCGTCAACCCCGAGCGCCACAAAAGCATCCCCATCAGGATGAACATCGGGATCACGCTGTAAGACCAGGACGCCGTTGAATCATAGGCCACGGATTTCAAGGTCGACGTAACCACGCGCCCGCCGCTGATCGCCCACAACCCGACGACCGCCGCGCCCAGCATGGCCACGCCCACCGGAATGCCCATCAGAAGCAGCACGATACTGAGTGCGATCACCAGCAGCCCGACGCTTTGGCGGGAAAGGTCCATGAACAGCATCGCGGAAAACGCCGCCACAGCCACAGCCAGCCCGAAAAAAAGGAAACTCACGGCAATACGGCTGCCGTCTTGCGCAGGCAGAGTGCCGGTTTCCTTTTCAGGGTGTTCGTTCATGAGGCGGTCATTCCGTATCGGGGCATCACTGCTTCAGCGGAAGGCCGGCAAAGCAGCGATAGCTGGTTGCGGCCACCTGCAACGCCAAAAGGCCAACGCCGATTACAGCAGCAAATGTGAAAGGCCAGATCATGACAGGTGGTCGTGAGGGCGTGGTCTTGCCGATCGATGATGCGTAAAGCGCTTCTTGCAGCGCATACCACGCCAGGACGCAGAGCAGGCCAAAGGCCAGAAGCGCAAAACTTCCCTCGACGATCTGACGCAAGCGCAACGGCAGCGCGTCCAGCAGCATCGTGACCTTGATATGTTCCTGCGTGCGCTCGGTATAGCCCAGCGACAGCAGCGTGATCATCGGCATCCACCAATAGGCCGTCATCTCCAGCGTCCCGCTCAGTGGCCTTCGAAACATGGATCGACCGAGAACATCGACGAACACATTGGCCACCAGCAGGACAAGAGCGAGCGCGGCGAATATCGCCACGAAGCCGCTCAGCCGATCGATCGTCTTGAGTATCACGGTATCAAGTCGTGGCGGGGGTACCGAATTGGGGTCAGTGGTCCCTTGCATCTGGGGCTCCGCTCGCCGGTGACAGCATCCATCGAGGATGTTGCCCGCCCGCAATAAGTGCGGGCGGGTCATTGATCAAGGCAGCAGGTTTGGAGTGACTTCCTGGTTGAACCGCTCGAAGAAGCCGGAAAGATCGACATCGCGCAGGCCGGCGAAGGCCTCGATGATGGCTTCCGGTGTGCGGTCGGCAACGGGGTAGCCCTGCTCTTCCAATACGCCTGTCCAGTAGGCGATCCGCTCAAGATAGGTGTCGATCACCGCCTGGGGGTCATCGACCGCCGCCGGGGCCGATTGCGCCAGCGCCTGCACCGCCTCGGCCCGCTGCGCGGCGGCGACGGGTTCAAGCTCTGAAACGTCATTCACGCGGACCTCTTCGCCCGCAGCGATCAGATCACCTGCACGCGCTTCAATCTCGAGATACCCTTGCCAGATATTGTAGGCCGCGCGCACCGATTCCTCGACCATGAAGGTCTGCAGTTCCACCGGGAAACTGTTCCAGGTGTCCATGTTCATGACCCAGGTGGACGATTGCAGCTGCGCAAGGGTTACCGGCACATATTCCGGCGCGACATCCTTGAGGATGAGGCCATCTGCATACTGGTTGGGGTTGATCACCATGCATTCGAACACGCCGCGCTGAAGCCCCTCATAGGCTTCGTTCCAGGCAATGCTGACCGGGGTCATGCCCAGCGCCTCGACGGTGTCCGACCAGACGGCGCCGATGGCGCGCGCACGCAGGCCGCGCGCGTCGTCCAGCGAATTGATGGGGCGATTGCAAAGAAGGTTGTAGGCCGGGGTCGACGTACCCTGCATCACCACGAGGTTGTGGCGGGCATACTCTTCGGTCACGGGCTCCAGCGTCAGAATGGTTTCCAGCGCAGCGGCCCCGCCGGCCGCGACATCATGCACCGTCGAGCCGCTGAGCGCACCGCCCAGCCCGAACAGCCACGAGCCGACCGGCAGCTCCTGGGGAAAGTAGGACGGGATGATCAGCCCGATATCGGCCACGCCATCGCCTACCCCGCGCAACGAATCCATGGCGTTGAGAAGCGAAGATGACCAGTAGTTTTCAAACGTGATCCTGCCATCGGTGAATTCGGTGACCGCCTCCTGCCAGACGACCATGGCGCGCCCGAAATTGGCGGTCTGATCGCCCGAGAAATCGGCAAGGCGCAATACGCGCGGTTCCAGATCTTCGAGCCAGGCCTGTTCGGCCTGCGCAGCGCTGCCGGTTGCCAGAAAACCGGCCGCCGCAATGGTCGAGGCCGCAAGGCCTGCAAGGATTCCTGTGTGCTTCATGCTTCCCTCCCAAACCGGATCTTCCGGTGGTTTTCCTGCCTTCGCCAGATTCTGGCCCAGCGCGCAAGACGCTAGCATATCCTGCTTTGTGGGCCAATACGGAACAATGCATGGGCACGGCTAAGAAAGTCCAAAATATTGATAATACATGATTATTTTGGATTATGAGAGGTGTTTTGGTGATGATTTTCCCTGAATCGGCGGCATATGACGCCAGAAATTCACATTGCTATCCCACATATTGGTAATATCGCAGCCTGATGGGCTACCACATCGCCACCTCATCGGGGTCCAGCTTGATTGTCACAAGCAACGGCCGACTCCGATCGCGCGCGGCCAGGCTCTCAGGAAGCGCGGCAAGATCCTGCGACGAACGCACAGTGATGCCGTCACCACCCAAAGCCTTGGCGACATCCGCGAATTCGGGCCAGTCGAACAGGCTTATCCCCGGGTCGATCTGCTTCTCGCGCAGCTGGATGTGCTCGGCACCATAGCTTCCGTCATCGAAAACGACTGCGATGATATCCATGCGCTCGCGAACAGCGGTGTTGAACTCACTCAGATTGCCCAGCATGAAGCCGCCATCACCGCAAAGCATCACTGTCGTGCGGCCCGGATTGACCGCCGCCGCGCCGATTGCCGAGGCCATTCCCAGGCCAATCGCGCCGAAGCTGGCACTGGTCACCAGATCGATCGGATCCTGGGTGGAAAAGCTGGCGTAGCTGCGCACCATCCAGCGCCCCGCATCGGTGACGAGAACCTTGTCCTTGGGCAGGATCGACTCGAGTTGCTCGAGCGTGGTCAGAAAATCCACCGTGCCGCTGCGGTTGCGCGCGTGTCTGGCGGGAAAAGGCGCGTCGAGGCCCTGAGCGGGCAAGTCACGGGTGAAGCCAGAAGGCGCGATCTCGGCTTCATCCAGCCAGAACATCAGGGTTTCGGCTACATCGTGGCAGCGGCCCAGGATTGGCACGTCGGCGGCGGCGCCACGCCCCAGATCGCAGGCCCGGTCCGCCACCTGGATCACGCGCTTTCCCCTGACGAACACACCCTCTGCGGTGGTGTGAAAATTCAACCCGGCACCGAAGGCGATGATGCAGTCGGACGTCGCGATGGCTTCGGCCGCCTGCGGCGTGCTAACGGTGCCGAACACGCCCAGAACGTGATCCTCGCCCCGAAACAGCGACTTCGCGCGCATCGTGGTTGCGAGCGGGGCCTCGATCCGGCGCGCAAGCCGCAATAGCGCATCGCGGGTCACCGGGTCGATTGCGCCGCGCCCGGCCAGAACGACCGGGCGTCGCGCGGCAGCGATGATCCCGACCGCCTGGTCGAGGGGGGCACCCTCGAGCACGGTTTTCGGAAAGGGCGGCACCGACCAGGGCTCGGGAGTGTATTCGACATCGCGCCAAAGCAGATCGGCCGGCATGTTGAAGACAACCGGGCGACGCCCTGACACCGCGCGCCGCGCGGCACGGGCAAGGTCGGCCAGCGCCGTTTCGGGGGTGTGCAGCATCTCGAACCCGGCACCCGAGGCCAGAACTACCGCGCGCTGGTCGATGTTTTGCAAATTCTCGCGGTCGCCGGCGCGCGTGTCGCCACAAAGCAGCACCACCGCAGTGTTCGAGCGCACCCCCTCTGCCAGCGCCGTAACGCAATTCGTCAGCGCCGGGCCATGCGTGACCGTTGCAAGGCCAAGTTCGCCCGACGCCATCGCCGCGCCAATCGCCATCAGTGTCGCACCGTTCTCGTTCGCGGCGGCGATGTATCGACCGCCATGCTGGCGGATCAGTGCGTGGACCATGTAGGCGTTCGCATCGCCCACCACGCCGAAGAGCGGTGTGCCGGACTGCTCGGCCAGCATACGCGCGATTGCTTCATTGAGCTTCATCATGTCCCCCGATTGATTGACGCCGCCGCCAAACAGCATCCATATTGTGAGAAACTAAGCAAACCATCATTGGCCCAGCGCCCCGCCACATTCTGAAGTCCATACAGGAATTCAACAGAAATATTGAAATCAAATGGTTCTTGCTTGACAATTCCCCTGCCGGAAAGCAGTTTTTCCACAAAGGGCGGCGAGCCATAATCCCACATAATGGCAAAGGATGAGCGATGGATTTCTCGTGGGGGGAAGATGATCAGCGCTTTCGAGCGCGCGTGCGGGACTTCCTGGAGCGCGAATTGCCCTCCGACTGGCCCGAGATCGCCCGGCACGGCCCCGGCTCGAAGGAGCAGACCGAGTTCAGCCTGTCATTCTGCCCCAAGCTGGCCGAAGCGGGCCTGCTGATGCCGCATTGGCCAAAGGAGTGGGGCGGTGAGGGGCGCTCGGCCTGGCAGCATCTGATCCTCGGCGAAGAGATGTGGGCCACCGGCGAGCCACGGGGCGCGCAATACATGAATGTCAACTGGATCGGCCCGACATTGATGCGTTATGGCAGCGAGGACCAGAAGCAGCGATACATCCCGCAGATGGCGCAGGGCAAGGCGATCTGGTGCCAGGGCTTTTCAGAGCCCGGCGCGGGGTCGGACCTGGCCAGCCTGCGCACGAGTGCCCGGCGCGATGGCACCGACTATGTTATCAATGGCTCGAAGATCTGGACCTCCTATGCCGGGTTGGCCGAACATTGTTTTCTGCTGGCGCGTATTGCGGGCGATGGTGGCGGCAAGTCAGCCATCGCCATTTTCCTTGTGCCCATGGCCACGCCGGGAATCGAGATTCGCTCGATTCCAAGCCTGATCGGGCATGGCGATATCCACGAGGTTTTCCTGACCGATGTGCGCGTGCCCGCCAGCCAGCGGCTGGGCGAAGAAGGTGCAGGCTGGGAGATCATTTCCTTTTCGCTGGCCAATGAGCGCGTCGGCTTGCCGCGTTACGAGTTGTCGGTGCGCGTGCTGGGCGAGATGGTGACCAAATTGCGCGCGCGCGACGAGTTCGATGACCCGGTCATCCAGATGCGCGCCGGCGAGGCCGCCGCTGCCTGCGAAGCCGCGCGGTTGCTGGTCTACCGGGTCGTCGATGGAAAGGAACGTCAGCAGGGTGCCGGAACGGATGCAAATATTGCCCGGCTGGCCGTGATTGCCGCCGATCATGCCGTGTCGGAGTTCGGCATGGATTTCCTGCCCGATGGTTACAGCGGCCTCGGCCATCCACAGCTTCTGGCGCATCATGAGCGCGCGATCGTATCGGGCATCGCGGCCGGCGCAGCCGAGATCCAGATGAACCTGGTGGCACGGCGCCATCTCGATCTGCCGAAGGGGGGCTGATCATGCGTTTCGAGCTCAACGAAGATCAAATCGTGTTCTTCGATGCACTGGATGCCATGGTCAACACGGCCGATGCAGGGTTTCGGGCCGCCACCGGCTGGGAGCGCTTCGACTGGGCTGACGGGCTGGATTCCCGCATCGCGGCGAATGGCTATTTCGATGTCGGCGCCGAAGCCGAGTTTGGCGGACACACGGCGGCAGAGCTGGTTTTCCGGCTGGCGCGGTTGCCGGTCGTTGTCGAAAGCGCCGCCTCGGCCATGCTGCGCCCTTTCCTGGGGGCCGACCTGCCGCGCCCGCTTGCGGTGACCACAACGGCGGGCAACGAAGCCATTCGCTTTCTGCCAGTTGCGCGCAGCCTGATACGGCTGGAGAGGGGTGGTGTCAGCCACGCGGCAGTAACCAGTGACAAGGTGGCGCCGCTGGAAAGCCTCTTTGCCTATCCGATGGGACGGCTGACCGGCGGGGCAGACTGGAAGCCCCTGCCCTGTGATCCGGCGCAGATGATGGTGCTCTGGCAGATCGCAACCGCTGCCGAGATTGCCGGAAATCTGAGCGGCGCGCTGGCCTCGGTGCTGGAGCATGTGCGCGTACGCACCCAGTTTGGCCGCCCCCTGGGCAGTTTCCAGGGGATGCAGCACCGCCTGGCAATGGCCAGCGTGAAGATCGAGGGTGCGCATCTGCTGACGCTCAAGGCCGCGCAAAGCCTTGCGCCGGTCGATGCCGCAACGGCGCTGGGGAACGCGCAACAGATCAGCACGGCAATTTGTTATGATCTGCACCAGTTCATGGGGGCAATGGGGCTGACACTGGAACATCCGCTTCACCGCTGGACCTATCGCGCGCGCCTGCTTCGTGTCAGCCTGGGCGGTGCATCGCGAAATCTGGCGGATGGTGCACGCCAACGCTGGAGGGCATCATGAGCAATCTTCCCCGCTTCGAGACTCTTCTGCTTTCCCGTCGTGAACGGTGCCTGACGATCACCTTCAACCGGCCCGACGCGCTGAACGCGGTGGGCGGCGCGATGCATCATGAGATCATCGAGGCGCTGGCGTTTGCCGGGCAGGATGCGGGTTCGGATGTTGTTGTCCTGACAGGCGCCGGCCGGGCCTTTTCGGCGGGGGGCGATGTCGTGCGCATGCAGCATTTCATCGACCACCCGGCGGAATTCGAGGAAGAGGCGCGCAATGCCAAGCGCCTGATCTTCACCTTGCTCGATATCGAGAAGCCCGTCATCGCGCGGGTCAACGGCCATGCGGTGGGGCTGGGGGCCACGATCGCACTGTTTTGCGATGTCGTCTTCGCTGCCGAAAGCGCCCGGATCGGTGATCCGCATGTGGCGGTGGGCCTTGTTGCCGGCGATGGCGGCGCGGTGATCTGGCCGCAGCTCGTGGGCTTTGCGCGCGCCAAGGAATTCCTGATGACGGGCGAGTTGCTGCCGGCGGCGCGCGCGGCCGAAATAGGGTTGATCAACCACGCGGTGCCCGATGAGGAACTGGACGCGCGGGTTGACGCCTTTTGCGACCGGCTGCTGGCCGGCGCAACCAATGCCATTCGCTGGACCAAGGTCACCGTCAATCTGGAACTCAAGCGCATAGCCCACGCCCTGATGGACCCGGGCATGGCCTATGAAACGCTTTCGGTTCATGGCGATGAACACCGCCGGCTTGTGGCGGCAATGGTTGAAAAGATGAAGGCGAAAGGGCGGCAATGAATTCGCTTGATCAACGCATGATCCAGCTTCAGGCCTCTCGCCCCCCCGCGCCGACCGGCAGCCAGGGGCTGGGGCAGCTCGCGATCGCCCGCACCGCCGAGGCGCCCAACCGCGTTGTGGTAATCGATGGCGATGTGCATCTGACACGCGTGCAGATGCTCGATGCGGCACTGGCCCTGGGCGGTGCGCTCGAGGCGCAAGGGGTCCACCCTGGCGCGGCAATCGCGTTTCAGCTTCCGAACTGGTGGGAAGCGTGCGTGATCAATCTTGCAGCCGCGATCTTCGGCTACCGGCTGGTGCCCCTGCTGACCATCTATCGCAGCGCAGAGCTGGAGCAGATTATGCCTGCCTGCGATGTCGAGGTTCTCTTCGTGTTTGACAGGTTTCGAAAGCATGACGGCGCGGCCCTTGTCGCCACCTTGCGCCGCAAGCCGCGCCTGGTTGTGTTCGTGCGGGGTGAGCGCGGGCATGAATTTACCCGCATGCTGGCCCATCAACCTGCCAGGCCGGCCTTGCCCGATGCCGATGACGCCAAGATGGTTTTGTTCACCTCTGGCAGCACCGGCGGGCCGAAAGGTGTGATCCACAGCCACGCAGCCATGGACGCACTCATCACCCGCACGGCAGAATTCTGGCAGACCGATCTGGACGACATCTTCTATGTGCCATCTCCGATCGGCCATATCGGCGGGTCGATCTATGCATTCGAATTTCCATGGGTCACAGGCTGCACCGCCATTCTGGCCGAAAACTGGGATGCCGATGCCGCCCTGCGCCGGATGGCACAGGCCGGGGTGACCTTCATGGCGGGCGCCACGCCATTTCTGCGCGGGCTGGTTTCGGCAGCTCGACAGGCCGGGACAAGCCTGCCTGACCTGAAGCGCTTTGTCTGTGGCGGTGCAAGCGTCCCGCCCGAATTGGTTCGCAACGGTCTGGAACAGTTTGAAAACGCTGTCATCTCGCGTGCCTATGGCTCCACCGAGATTCCGCTGGCCTGCCCCGGGATTCGCAACCGCGACGAAGCCTTTGAAAGGACCGAAAGCGATGGCGAGATTGCGGTCGATCTGAAGCTGTTGAACAAAGAAGATGAAACCGGCGAGATCGCGCTGAAGGCACCGCAGATGTTTCTGGGCTATCTCGACCCGGCCGATGACGAAGGGTGCTTCACCACTGACGGCTATTTCCGGACCGGCGATCTGGGGCGCATCGTCGATGAACGCTTCATCGAGATCACGGGGCGCAAGAAGGACATCATCATCCGCAAGGGCGAGAATATCAGCCCGCTCGAGATCGAGAATGCACTGATGCGCCACCCTTCGGTGCGCCTTGCTGCAGTGGTGGGAGTGCCTGATGACGAGCGCGGTGAAATGGTGGTTGCGTTCGTGGTTCCCGTCGAAGGCGCGGAGTTCGGCTTCGACAGCATGCTCGAACACCTGCACGCGCTCGACATGGCGCATCAGAAATTTCCGGAACGGCTTGAAATCACCCCCTCGCTGCCTGTGAATGCCGTGGGAAAGGTGCAGAAAATCGCGTTGCGTCAGATCGCGCGGGGCTAGGGGCGCGGGCCTGTGCCCGGATGCCTGCTGGCTCGGCCCGTTGACGAGGTCTATTCAGGGCCATGCATGACAGGTGGGAGAGGCCAGATGGGTACGGATGGGCAGGCAGTCGGCAAGGGCAAGATCGATGGTACGCAGGCAATTCGTCGCGCGGCCGCTATATTGCGCCAGATCGGGCAGAGCGTGCCGCAAGGCGCCGATCTCACCGCGATATCCGAGGCCGTGCAACTGCCACGCTCGACGACACATCGCATCCTGCAGGGCCTCGTCGATGAGGAACTGATCAGCTATGACCGCAAGGCCAGGCGCTATTTCGTTGGTAGCCTGACCTATGAGTTGGGTCTTGCGGCGACGGGGGTCGCGCTGGGTATCGGCCATTGGCGCCCCTTCGTGGATAACGTCTCGCGCCGCACCGGCGCCACAGCCTATCTGATGGGCCGAAGCGGGATTGAGGCGACCTGCCTCATGAAAGCCGAATCAAGTGCGATCATCCGCGTGATTCCGGTGGATCCGGGGCAGCGGCGCTTTCTGGGTATCGGCGCGGGGGCAACGGCGCTTCTGGCCGCGCTGAGCCCCGAAGAATCCGAGCAGATCATCCGCACCATTTCGCCCCATCTTGGCCGGTATTCCAGCCTGACCGAAGCCCGGGTCCGTGACATGGTGGAAGAAACCCGCCAGACCGGCATTGCGGTAAGCCGCGGAAATGTCACCGAGAATGTGATCGGCATAGGCGTGGCCATCCGCGAGGGTGACAAGACCCCGCGCCTGGCATTGAGCCTGGCGGCGCTGACCCCGCGCGAGGATGAAGCCACCATCGAGCGCTGGAAAGAGATCATCCGTGAGGAAGCAAGCGCAGGGCAGCGCGAGCGGTGATGCCAGAATTTGTTGATTGCTTCGCTTGACGCATGGGCGGGCGTGCAAGCCAAGGTGTCGGCACCGATCAAGCGGCTTGCATATCAGGCTCCATGCGAACCAGTGTTCCGCCAGGGTGGCACCAAGTCAGGATCAACCGGATCAGAGTTCGTCGATCCGCCCGGGAAACCGCTTTCCCCAGCCCCATGCTACCGGAAAGCGCGCAAGCCGCCTTCCAGTGCCGTGCGGCAATCGTTCACCATTCGTTCGATCAGTTCGGCGCAGCTGGGGATGTCATCGATCAGCCCCACCACCTGGCTGGCCCATATCAGCCCGTCATCGACCGCGCCGGCTTCGAGCGCCTTGCGCCCGCGTTGACCCGCGACAAGGGGTTGGACATCGGCAAACTCGCAACCGCCGGGACGGTTTTCCATTGCAACGACCTGATCAGAGATGGCGTTCTTCAGCACTCGCCCGGTGTTTCGGAAGCTGCGGAAGATCAGGTTGGTTTGCGCCTCATTCGCATCCACCAATGCCTGCTTGATGGTCGGGTGAACCGGCGCTTCCTTGGTTGCAACGAAGCGGGTGCCCATATTGACCCCTTCGCAACCCAGCGCCAGCGCCGCCGCCATGCCGCGCCCATCGGCCACGCCACCCGAAGCGATCAGCGGGACCTTCACCCGGCGCGCGGCGGCGGCGAACAGAACCAGCCCGCCAACATCATCCTCGCCGGGATGACCGGCGCATTCGAACCCGTCGATCGAGATGATATCCACTCCGGCGCGCTCGGCCGAAAGCGCGTGGCGCACCGTGGTGCATTTGTGAATCACCGTTATCCCTGCCGATTTCACCTTTTCGATAAAGGACTTGGGGTTGTTGCCGGCAGTCTCCAGTATGGTGACCCCCGAGGCGATGATCGCATCGATGAATGCTTCATAGGGCGGGGGGCTGGTGGTCGGCAAAAAGGTGAGGTTCACGCCAAAAGGCTTGTCGGTCATGCTGCGACAGCGCTCGATCTCGGCGGCAAGGGCATCGGGGCCTGGCTGGGTCAGGCCGGTCAGAATGCCCAGCCCGCCCGCATTTGATACTGCCGAGGCCAGTTCGGCCCGGCCTACCCATTGCATGCCACCCTGGATGATCGGGTATCGGATACCCAGAAGATCGGTAACCCGTGTTCTCATGGAAGAATGTCCCTTGTTCTTTTTGCGTTGTCAGCTTTGCTGCGTGTCTTTGCGGGGCGGCCGGCGTGGGTCCAGCCTGGGGTGACCGGAGTTCGGGCGGCAGTCAGCGCCTCTTCGGTCAGATATTTGGTTGACGACCAACCGCCATCGATGGCCAGAACCTGCCCGTTGATCCAGCCCGAAGCGGGCGAGGACAGGAACCAGATGGCCTCGGCAACGTCTTCGGGCGTTCCCGCCCGGTTTGACGGGGTCATGTCGGTGTTCATCCGGCGAAACCCTTCATCCTGAAGCCGATGTTCGGTCATCGGTGTGGGAATGACACCGGGCGCGACGGCGTTCGAGCGTATGCCCGCGGCACCGTATTGCGCCGCCATATGCGTGGTCAGCCCTATGAGCCCGGCCTTTGCCGCCGAATAGGCGCCGCCGCGCAACCCGCCGAGCAAGGCATAGGTCGATGCCACATTGACGATGCTTGCCTCGTCTCCAAAGGCTGGCAGCGCCTCGCGCGCCAGACGGAAGGGCGCGCGCAACATCAGGCTCAGGAAATAGTCGAGCGTCTCGTCGTCGGTTTCATGCACCGGTTTCGGGCTGCCTACGCCTGCGTTGTTGACCAGGTGGTCCAACCGCCCGAAGCGTTCCAGCACAAAGGCCACGGCCCGCGCTGGTGCATCCTCGGCGGTCAGGTCCAGCGCGATCGTGGCCAGGGCCGAGGGCAGGCCGGCAAGGTCTCGCTCCATCGCCACCAGTTTTTCCGCGCTGCGGGCAACGCCGATAACGGCAACGCCGCGCTGCAGGAAGACCCGGGTGGTGGCCAGGCCGATCCCGCTTGAAGCGCCGGTGATCAGGGCAACGCGCATGTCAGCTCCTTGTCAAATGGGTAAGGGGGGCAGTATGGGCCAGCAGGTCCGCGCGGGTTCCTGCAAGCCTGAATGCATGCGCGCGCTTGAGGAACAGATGGGCATCGCATTCCGCGGAAAAACCGAAGCCGCCATGAATCTGGATGTTAAGCCGTGCATTACCCAAAGCCGCGCGCTGCGCCAGATGCCCGGCCGAGGCGACCTGAAAGGCAGCGTCTGGCTGTTCGTTGCCCAGCACCAGCGCAGCCATTGACAACTGTGCCGAGGCAATCTCGGTGGCAATGGCCATGTTGGCGCAGTGATGTTTGACAGCCTGAAAGGCACCTATCGGCTGCCCGAACTGCTGGCGCACTCCGGCATAGCCTACCGCCATGTCGCGCGTGGCCTCGGCCATGCCAAGCAGCTGCGCCGCCACCAGAAGTTCGGCCAGAAGCGCCAGGTTCGGGGAATGGACGCTGCCAAGGAAAGGCAGCGCATCCGCTGGCGAGCGCGCCAGCCTCAGAGAGTCATCGATGGATTGTTCGTCGCTCAACCCGGCGCCTGACAGATCAAGCAGCGAGGCCGAACCCGCCCCCCATGACACCGCCAGGGCTGCGCCCCCGGGGGCCAGAAGGGTGAGGTCATCGCCATTGCGCAGAGCCAGGGCGACCCGTGCGTCACCGGCGATGATGCGTTGCATCAGGCTGGCAAGACCCAGTTCGCGTGCTGCCCTTGCGGCGATGGCGCCGGCAAGGGCGGCAGGCGTAACCAGGTGACGGCCAAATTCGACATGCAGGAGCACTTCATCCGTCACGCCAAAGCCTGACCCGCCGGCTTCTTCCGGAAGCGCCAGCCCCAGGGCGCCGAAAGCGGCGATATCTTCCATCGGATCGGCGCCGGGGTTGCGCAGGCGATCGATGGGAAAGCGTGCCTCGAGAAGGTTGCGCGCTGCATCCAGGATCTGCCGCTGATCCTCGCTCAGGTTCAGATCGATCGTCATCTCGCCCCCCCGCGCGGCAAGCCAAGAATACGCTCGCCGATGATGTTGCGCTGGATCTCCGCGGTGCCGCCGGCGATAGTTTCGCTATAGGCTTCCAGATAGGCATGGCTCCAGGGCCCGTGGGCCAGCATGTCCGGGCCAAGGATGTCCATTGCAGCGCGATGTATCTGCTGGGAAAGCTCGGCAAAGACCAGCCGCACCAGC
Organism: Pararhodobacter sp.; assembly: GCA_020832665.1. Classification (GTDB taxonomy): domain Bacteria; phylum Pseudomonadota; class Alphaproteobacteria; order Rhodobacterales; family Rhodobacteraceae; genus Pararhodobacter. The sequence continues at coordinate 16,739 of JAFIEG010000016.1, forward strand.
GAGCCGTCAAAGGCTGTTGCCGGGGCGCGAAACTGGGTGCGCCAGGTCAGCGCCCGCAGCCCCGCCGCCTGCGCGCGCAGATCGCCCAGGCGTTCGGCAAGGGCCGAGCCCGGGCGCGGCCTGGCCAGCGCGATCAGCTCCTCGATCTTCACCGAAAGCGCCAGCTGAAGCCCCATGGCGGCCGTCTTGCGCTCAAAGCCAAGGGTGGTCATGGCCACGTTCCACCCATCATGCAGCGCGCCGACGACATTGGACAGGGGCACACGCACATTGTCATAGAACACCTCGGCGAAATGCGTCTCCCCGGCCATGTTGCGTATCGGCCGCACGGTAATGCCGGGGCTGCGCATGTCGCAGATTACCCAGGACAGGCCGCGATGACGCTGCGAGCCGGGCTCGGAGCGCACCAGCAATTCCTGGTACTCAGCAATATCGGCATAGCTGGACCAGATCTTCTGGCCATTGATGACGAGTTCATCGCCATCCACCGCCGCCGAGGTGCGCAGCGAAGCCAGATCAGAGCCGGATTCGGGCTCGGAAAAGCCCTGGCACCAAAGGACCGCGCCGGAAAGGATGCGCGGCAGGTGAAAGGCTTTCTGCTCGGGCGTGCCGCAGGCAATCAGGGTTGGTCCGGCATGATTGAGAGACACGAAGGTCGGATCGAGCAGAGACGGCGCGCGAGCGCGGGCGTATTCTTCGTACCAGATCACAAGCCGCTCGGGCGGCAACTCCCGCCCGCCATAGGCCTCTGGCCAGCCGATGCCGGCCCAGCCCGCGGCGTGTCGCCTGCGAAGCCAGTCCAGCGCAAACTCCCTCGCCGCGATGCCGTCATGCGGGGCGGGCTCGCCCGGCGTGTTGGCTGCCAGCCATTCGCGCGCGGATCGGCGAAAGGCCAGGTCGGCTTCTGTCAGGTCCAGTTGCATCCCCCCCCGATCCGCCGATCTGCGGCGGCTTATCCCATTATTCAGGATGCCGACCGTGATCGTAACCCTGTACCCGGAAGATACTTAGTTCCTGTTTTGATGGCAAACCAAAATATACTCAAAAATTACTGACACAGGCGGCGTAAAGAGTGCAGCCCCTCAAAGGCAAAGGTGACTCAACTTATCTCATATAATGATATTCTTAAACCAAACTCCTGACGAGGCGGCTTGACTGGCGCGCGCCACCCGCCCTTCGGGAGAACCGATTCTTTTCTACTGGACAGCAAGGGAGGAGACTATGCTTTGTCTGGGACTAACGGCGCTCTGCGCCACATTGGCGTTCACTGGCGCGTCGGTTGCGCAAGGGTTCCCCGATCGACCAGTCACCCTGATCGTTCCCTTCCCCGCTGGTGGCCCTGCAGATGGCTTGGCGCGCGCATTTGCCGAGGGGCTGGAGCTGGAACTCGGGCAGTCGATCATTGTCGACAACCGTCCGGGCGGCGGCACCATGGCGGGGTTGAGCGCGGCTGCGTGTTCCGAGCCTGACGGCGATCACGCTGCTGGTAGAGCCCCATATGGCGTTTCTGGTGCGCGGAGATTCCGGCTTGGGACGGTTGGCGATCTGATCGAGCGAGCGCGAGACAATCCGGGGGGAACAACCTTCGCTTCGACCGGTCACGGCGCGGCAACGCATATCACGGGCGAGTATTTCGCCTCCATGGCGGGAAGCGAGATGGTTCACGTTCCCTATCAGGGTTCGGCGCCTGCGGTGGTCGATCTACTGGGTGGCCGGGTCGACATGCTGGTGGACGCCATCTCGGGCGCGCTGGGGTATATGGAAACGGGCGAGTTGTACGCGTTGGCAACCACCTCGGCCGAGCGCTCATCGATTACGCCGGATATTCCGGCAGCGAACGAAACACTTGAAGGTTTCGATGCACGCTCGTTCATCGGCCTGTTCGGGCCGGGCGGCCTGCCGCAGGATGTTCGCAACCGGCTGCACGAGGCAAGCGCGATTGCCCTGGAAGATGCTCATGTCGCCGAGCGTTCAAGAGCCCGGTCGATGGATGTCGTCGGCCTTGGCCCCGCGGAATTTGGCTAGCTGATCGTCCGCAACACCGAGAAATGGCGCGACATCATGATCGACGCCGACTGACGAATTTTCTCACCCGCATTGCCGCCCTTGCGTGACATCTCCGGGGCGGCAACAACATGACGAGACGATAGCCGGATGTTTGTTACACTCAGCCCCGTCATGGAGGGGGTCGCTACAATAACCCTGAACCGGCCTGAACGCCTCAACGCGCTTTCGATGGCTGTAGTCGATTATTTCCTGGAGGTGCTTGATCGCGTCGCGGCAGATGATACGATACAGGCCGTCGTCCTGACAGGTGCGGGCCGGGGGTTCTGCGCGGGCGGCGATGTCAAGGAAATGCAGGCCAATCGCCAGAAATCCCTGGCTCGGTGCCGCCGCGATCTGGCCCGCATTCATGAGATTCCACGCTTGCTGCGGGCCATGCCGCAAGATTCGGTTTGCGCCGTCAATAGCCCGGCCTATGGCGCCGGTTTCGCCGTTGCCTTGTCATGCGACCTGTTAATTGCATCGACTGATGCGCGCTTTTCCACCGCCTTTCTCAAGAAGGGTTTTTCCAGTGATTTCGGCATGTCCTTTCAGCTTGCCCAGCTGTGCGGTCCGCAACGGTCCCGGCGGCTGATCTACATGGATGAGGTTCTAAGCGCGCTGGATGCTATGGCGCCTGGGCTGTTGAGTGCGGTGGCGGGCAACGATGAACTGCAGGTCGAGGCGCTTGACATGGCATCACGGGTTGCCCGCGCGCCCCGCGATGCGCGGATCAGCCTCAAACGCATGCTCACCCTGTGCTGATGAGCGACCCGCCGCAAATGCGTATCTTCTCCGACAACCCGCGCTACAGACTCAAAGTTTTTCAGGCACGTCTGTTGGTATCGGCGGGGATCCATGGGCGCCTCTGTTGAAAACGCATAGGCCCCGACGGCCCGAAAACACCAAACGTCCGAAGGAACTTCCGGCGGGTGCAACGGCGGCATGGTGAGACCTCGCGTCAAGGGTGCCAACCTTGTCAGGGCCTTGGCACAGTCGGTCGAGGATTGCCCGAGAACCCGGCCAAGTAAAAAAACCTTCGGACCTGGAAATTGTGGCCGGCCTGGTGGATGCGATCTGATGATCAGTCCCTGGAAGCGACCTGCTCATCCCGTGCGATTACACCAAGCCAGATTTCCGAGATGTGATACGCCAGATCGTGCGGTCGGTCACGCCAATGGGCCAGGGTCGGCGAGCCGGCGCTGTAGATATCGCGCAGCAAGTCGTCGACCATGCCGGTCAGCGCGCGAGCGCGCAGCATGCGGGCCTCTTCATCAAGATTGGCCGGCAGAATCCGTGCGACGACCCGTGCCCAGCGATGATTCACCTGATCGCGCACCAACGCGAAATCTGGCCGCTCGCTTGCCAGCGCGATCTGCCCGCTGAGCAGCTGGTCATTGCGGGCATAGGTTTCCAGATAAAAGGCATTTGTCATCCGCACCCGCGCAGCCAGATCCCTGCTGACCTGCCGTGGCCGCCAGCGACGCATGACCGCCCAGAACAGGCGGTAAACTGCAATCGCAGCATCCGAACGATGCGCGTAATATAGGTAAAACGTTCCGCGCGCGATCTCTGCCCGTGACGAGATTCGTTCCACCGTGAGCGCCCGATAGCCTGCGCGGGCGATTTCCTCAGCGGTCGCAGCAAGGATGCGAGCGCGCGTACGGGCCCGCTTCGGCCGATTGCGCACCCGCTGGAGCCGCGCTCTCAGCACCTCGACCATGTCAAGCGGCAGTGCCTCCGGCACAGACCCGCCATCGATCGGCGGTTCCGGTTCGAGATGCAAAGGGTGCGTCATGGAAACTGGTTGACACAGAACCAAAGTGACATCAATGTCATAATTCAACAGAGTGACAGTAATCGGAATCTGATGCCGACTCACAACGCCCCGCTCTCGTTTCAGGCCGTCACCAAGCGCTACGGATCGACGTCGGCGCTTGAGTCCTTTTCGCTCGACGTGGCGGCGGGGGAATTCGTCACGCTGCTGGGCCCGAGTGGCTCTGGAAAGACGACGGCGCTGAACATTCTCGCGGGTTTCACCGAGGCGAGCGAGGGCGAGGTCTATATTGGCGGCCGCCCGGTGGGCGCTCTGCCGCCCGAGCGGCGCAATGTCGGCATGGTGTTTCAGAACTTCGCGCTGTTTCCGCATATGAGCGTATTCGACAACGTCGCCTTTCCGCTTCGAATGCGAAAGGTCCCTCGGCGGGAGATCGGCGCGAAGGTCGGCAAGGCGTTGGAGACCGTGCATCTGACCGGCCTCACCGACCGCAAACCCGGGGCGCTGTCGGGCGGGCAGCGCCAGCGCGTCGCGCTGGCGCGCGCTATCGTTGCCTCGCCGCCGGTGCTGCTGATGGATGAATGCCTGTCGGCGCTGGATCTGAAACTGCGTGAGGAACTGCGCGACGAAATCCGCCGCATCCACGCCACACTCGGTACGACGGTGGTTTTCGTCACGCATGACCAGTCCGAGGCGCTGTCGATGTCCGATCGCGTCGCCGTGCTCAACGAAGGCAGGCTTTGCCAGGTTGACCGGCCGGACTCGATCTATGACCGGCCAGCCTCGCGGTTCGTCGCCGATTTTATCGGCCGGACCAACATCCTGCCTGCGAAAGCAGTGACGGACAGCGCAAAGGAGGCCTGGGCCTCGATCCGGCCCGAGCGGCTGCGCCCTGAGCCGGGCCCCGACGATATCCATTTTGAGGGCGTGGTCGAGGAACGCGCCTTTCTGGGCGCCACGATCGAAGGCCGGCTGCGCCTTGGTGGCGGCCAAAGCCTGCGCTTTGCACTGCCGCGCAGCGCATCCGTCCCCTGCCCGGAGGTCGGACAAACCGCGGTGCTGGGCTGCCCGCCTGGCGACATCGTCATGCTCGATGAGTGAAACTGAATCTGAAAGGGGAGGAAAAGATGACCGGAATCACCAAACGACATCTCATGGCGGGCGCGCTCGCCTTGCCGCTGGCAGCGGGCGGCGCATTTGCTGCACAGGCCGATACACTGACCGTTGCAGGCTCGGGCGGTGGGCTCGCGCAGGTGATGGACATGCTCTATGACCAGCCTTTCACCGAGGCGACGGGCATCCAGATCAACGCGCTGGCCACGACCGACCGTGCTTCGGCGTTGCAGGCGATGATGCGCTCGGGCAACACGATCTGGGATGTCGCCGAACTCTCCCCTGTCGATTACGCCATCGCCTCGACCAATGGCTGGCTTGTCCCGATCGACTGGTCACGGGCCGATCCCGACGGCCTTCTGCCCGATGAAGCGCGACTGGAGGATGCGGCGGTCGTTGCCACCTATTCGACGATCCTGGCCGTGCGCAGCGACCGCCTGCCCGAGGGGCAAGCGATGCAATCATGGGCGGATTTCTGGGATGTCGAAACCTTCCCGGGCCCGCGCGGGTTGCAGAACTCGGTGATGGACAATCTGGAATTCGCGCTGTTGGCCGATGGTGTCGAGAGGGCGGATATCTACGACCTGCTCGCCACTGACGAGGGCGTTGATCGCGCCTTTGCAATGCTCGATGAGATCAAGCCGCATATCACCGCCTGGTGGACTGCCGGGGCCCAGCCGGTGCAGATGCTCGCCGATGGCGAGGTGGCCTTTACCTCGGCCTGGAACGGCCGCATCACCCAGCTTCAGGCCGAGGGCGTGCCGGCAGACATGATCTGGCAGGGTGGTGCGCTGAAACCCTCCTACATGGCGATCATACGCGGCACCGACATGGAGGATGCGGCGCATGAATACCTGCGCATGCTGCTGACCGATGCCGAGCGCGCCGCGCAATTCGCCGAACTGGTCGCCTATCCGGCGATGCTGCCGCAGCTTTATGACCATCTGTCAGCGGAAGCCGGTGCCAACCTGCCCACCCACCCGGACAACATGGATGTGCAGTTCGTGACCAACGCGCTGTTCTGGGCCGAACACATGGACCGGCTGCGCGAGCGCTGGGACGAATGGATGCTTGAGTAAGAGCAACCGCGCCGGGGCCACCCCGGCGTGCCTCTCTCAGAAAGGCCAGCTACCCCGATGTCACCCGGCCAGAAATGGACTGTGCTGCCGGCACTGGCGCTTGCGCTTGTCATGTTCGCGGTGCCGGTGGCGCTGATCTTCCGCGAAGCGCTCTTCGATCCCGCCTTCACGCTGACGCATTTCGAACGCTTCTTCGGCCGGCCGGTATTTCAGTCGGTCTTTCGCAACACCCTGATGGTTGCGACCATCGTTGCGACGGCCTGCCTGCTGATCGGCTATCCGATGGCGCTTTTCATCGTCACCCGCCCACCGCGCTGGCGGCCGCTGCTGCTGTTTCTGGTGCTGGTGCCGCTGTGGATGTCGATCCTGGTGCGCACTTATGCCTGGATGGTGGTGCTGGGGCGGGAAGGAATGTTGAACCACGCACTGCTGACGCTCGGTCTGATCGAGACGCCCTTGCAGATGCTTTACACCTCGGGCGCGGTCTATGTCGCAATGGTGCAGATACTGCTGCCGATCATGGTGATCACCTGCTACTCGGCGATGACCGAAATCGACATGGGGCTGGTTCGCGCCGCCCGCGTGATGGGGGCCGGTCCGGTGCGAGCCTTTCGTCATGTGTTCCTGCCCCTCAGCCTGGAAGGCGCACTTACCGGCTGGGCGGTGATCTTCATCCTGTCGCTGGGTTTCTTCATCGTACCGGCGCTGGTCGGCGGGCGGCGCGACGCGCTGATCGGCAACATGATCGTCAACCAGGTTGCCCAGACAAACTGGGGCTTCGCCGCGGCCATGGCCATCGTGCTGCTGGCGGCGACCATCATCTTGCTGGCACTTTTGCGACTTCTGGCCAGCAAATTTCTGCATTCGCCCCGGCAGGAGAGTACATAATGCGGCTTTCCTCGATTCTCTTCGCCCTTGGCGTGCTGCTGCTCTTCTTCCCGATCCTGATCGTCGTGCCGATGTCGTTCAGCGCCGATCGCTTCCTTGGCTTTCCGCCACGCAGCTGGGGGCTGACCTGGTACCGCGCCTATTTCGGCGATCCGGTCTGGATGGCGGCGACCTTCCGCTCGCTCAGGATCGCCCTGTTCGCCAGCCTGATCGCCACGATCGCCGGCACGCTTGGCATTGTGGGGCTGGGCCGGATCGGGCCGCGCTGGCGGGCGGGGCTGACGGGGCTCTTCATCGCGCCTGCGATTGTGCCCAACGTGATCATCGCGCTGGGGGTTTTCATCCTGGCGCTGAGCTTCGGTGCCACCGACAGCATTGTAACGCTGACTTTCGCCCATGCTGCGCTGGCGCTGCCTTTCGTGGTGATGATTGTCGGCGCGGCCTACCGCCAGGTCGATTCGAACCTCGAACGCGCGGCCCGCGTCTGTGGCGCCGGGCCCGTGCGCGCCTTCCTGACCGCCACCTTGCCACCCATCCTTCCCGCGGTGGTGGCTGCGGCGATCTTCGCCTTCTTCATCTCGTTCGACGAACTGGTGGTTGCGCTTTTCCTGATGGGCGGGGCCGAGACGTTGCCCGTGCGCATCTGGAACGACCTGCGTTTCGAGATCAACCCGACCATTGCCGCGATTTCCACCTTCTTCGTCTTCGTCACCACGGCCGCCATGGCGCTGGCCGAGCTTTTACGCATGCGCACGATCCGGAAACTGAGGGACATATGACGTTTCATTATGAAAAAGCCGATGGCATCGCCACGATCACCCTGGACAACCCGCCGGTAAACGTCCTGACACCAGAATTACACAAGGACCTGCTGGAAATTCTGCGCGATTTCAATGCCGACCCCGAAATCCGTTGCGGCATCTGGACAGCGGCCGGCGACCGCGCTTTCTGCGCCGGCGATGACGTCAAGACCCCGCGCCGCGAACGCAGCTTTGCCGAGATCGCCGAACGCCACCTTACCCCCCGGCGCGAGGGCGACGGGTTCGAATACCCCGGCTGGGAGGCAGAGGTGCTGGCCCTGCCGCGGCTGAAGCCGATGATCGCAGCGGTAAACGGGGTGTGTCTGGGGCAGGGAATGATTTATCTTCTGCTGCTGACCGATCTGCGCCTTGCCACACCCAACGCCCGGTTCGGCCTGCCCGAGATTGCCTATGGCATGCCCGGCGCCAGCGCCGCCACGCGGCTGGGCCGGCAGATCCCGCATGTCCTGGCCATGCAACTCGCGCTGACCGGCGAGATGATAGACGCCGAGACCGCCGCGCGTGGTTTCCTGATCAACGAAGTCGTCCCCCCCGCCGACCTGATGCCGCGCGCCGGCGCGCTGGCCAGCCGCATTGCCGCCCACCCGCCGATCGCCGTGCGCGCCGAGATCGAGGCCTACCAGCGCACCCAGGACATGACCCGCGCCGACGCGCTGGCCTATGCCGGCAACCTCTATCACCTTGTCCGCGCCACGCAGGACCGTTCAACACCGCCGCTTGCCCGCAAGGAGCCGAACCGATGACACAAGATCCTGGCATCGAGGAAATGCGGCGCCTGGCTTCACGACTCGTGAACGAGCCACTGCCCGCATCGATAGGGGATTTCGTGCGCGAGCGGGCGCGCTCGCTGGGCGAGCGCACTGCGGCAATCTGGTTCGAAAAGGGCATAGAGGTAAGCTTCGCCCAACTTGACCGGCGCTCGGACGCGGTTGCCGCGGGGCTGCTGGCGTGCGGGATCCGCAAGGGCGCGCATGTCGCGGTGATGCTGCCCAACATCCCCGAGTTCCTGTTTGCCTGGTTTGCCATTGCCAAGCTCGGCGCGGTCATGGTGCCCGTCAATTCCGGCTATACGGGGGCCGAACTCGATTATCTTCTCAACCAGTCCGACACCCAGGCATTGATCATCGACGCAACCTTCCTCCCGGCACTCAGAGCCATGCAGCGCCGCCCCGAGGTGCTGGACCAAGCCCGCGTCTTCGTCCACGGCACGCCGGATGCTGGTCAGCGGGCCTTCGCCGACCTTCTGGCAACCGATGGGCCGTTCGATCCCCCCTGGCCGGTCGTTGCGACCGATCTTGCGAGCCTGCAATACACCTCGGGGACGACAGGCTTTCCGAAGGGCTGCATGCTGGTGCAGGATTACTGGATCCTGCTTTCACACGCCGCCGCCCTGGGGTCTGCCGAACTGCAGATCGAGCGTACGCTGCTTTGGGCGCCCTTCTTCTACATGGACCCGCAATGGCAGTTCCTGATGTCGATGAAGCTGGGCGCCACAGCCCATATCGCCGAACGCCTGAGCCTCAGCCGCTTCTTCGATTGGGTGCGCACGCATCGCATTCACTACACCTATTTTCCCGAAGCGGTGCTAAAGGCGCTGCCGGAAGGCCCAGAGGACGCCGAAATCGAGCTGAAATACATCAACGCTTTCGGCTGGAGCCCCGAAGCCATTGCCGAGGCCGAACGCCGCTTTGGCGTCATCGCCCGCGACAGTTTCGGCATGACCGAGATCGGTGCCGGCATGATGATGCCGCATGCCGCCACCCACAAGCTGCAAAGCCGCTCCTGTGGGGTTCCCGCGCCGTTCCGCGAGATCCGCGTGGTAGATGCCGAAGGGCACCCCTGCCCGCCTGGAGAGCCGGGGGAACTGCAATTGCGCGGGCGGTCGATCCTTTTGGGATACTACAAGAATCCTGCTGCAAATGAAGCAGCCTTTGACGGCGGATGGTTCCGTAGCGGCGATCTGTTTGTTCAGGACGAGGACGGCTATCTGCGCATCGTCGGCCGCATCAAGGACATGATCCGCCGTTCGGGAGAAAACATATCAGCGCGCGAGGTCGAGGCCGTGGCAAACGCCCATCCCGACATCGAGGAATCGGCTGCCATTCCCGTGCCGGACCCGCTGCGAAAGGAAGAGGTCAAGATATACCTGAAGCTTCGCCAAGGCATTGCTTCAGAGGCGTTTGACATGGGTGCGTTCCTCGATCATTGCGCAAGCCATCTCGCGGCTTTCAAATTGCCGCGCTATGTGGCTTTCATTGACAGCTTTCCTCGCACGGCATCACACAAGATCGCCAAACCGGCGTTGATTTCCGCCACGGACGATCTGCGAAAAGGCTCGTTTGACCGCGTCGAGAGCACCTGGCGCTAGCTGTTCGATCCTTTCACAGGAATGGAAGAAAGCACTATGGGACACGCTCTTCACGGCGGCACCACGCCGCCGCACGCCGTCAGAGCTGCGATACAGCGATCGCAAGACAAGTGGCCCGCCTGCGGTTAAAGCACGGCCCCGAACGCTGGCGCAGCAGAACCGTTGTGGAAAGTGCGGAACCAATTTCCGACGAATGTCCCTGTTCGGTGGGATTCATCCGCCTCAGGCTTTTTCGTCAAGGCATACGACACGGTTGCGTCCTTCGTTTTTCGCCTGGTAGAGGGCACGGTCCACGCGACTGCTGAGATCCATGATGGACTCTCCTGATTGCAACACAGCGACACCAGCGCTTACTGTGATCGTGGGCAATCCCTTCGGTGGGTCCATCCCTTCGATGGCCTCGCGGAGCCGCTCTGCAAGTGCGACGGCGCCTTCAAAGCCCGTGTTGGGTGCGAGGACGCTGAACTCCTCGCCGCCCCAGCGGGCAACGACATCCCCGGCACGAGCATTGGCCTGCAGGACAGTTGCCACGACTTGCAACATTCGATCTCCTTCCGGGTGGCCCCAAGTGTCGTTAACCCTCTTGAAGTGATCAAGGTCCAGCATGATCGTCGCCAGGGGTTGCCCTGATCGTTGCGCGAGTTCGAAATGAGATCGCATCAGGGCGTCCAACTGGCGCCGGTTTGGCAGGCCTGTCAGTTGGTCGGTAAGTGCCTGCTGTTCCATCTGCGCTGCGTGGCGAGCGATTTCACGCCTGGAGCGCGCGAGCTCACGTTCTTGCGCCGCATATTCATCGATGAGCTCGAACAACTGGCGACGGAGTCGCCGCTCTTCGTCAATGTCAGGCTCACAGACGACAAGAATGAACCGGTCGCGATACGACACCTGGCCGAGCCAGCTCTCGGATTCGCCTTGGGCGCCGAGCGTTATTCGACCCGAATAAATGACCGAGCCATTCTCGGCAGTCGCTGCGCGCGCGAGAATTTCCCCCAGCATCGGGTTGATGAACACGGCTCTCATCTGCGCCGGCGTCGCGCTGGCGATGGTTGCGTTCCCCAACAGATCAAGGAACCCGCGATTTGCGTCCACCAGGCCGCCATCGGTGTCAAGCACGACGAGCAGCAGGCCACGCAGCGGTCGCAGAAAGTCGGATACGAATGGAGGCGTCGCAGCTTCCGGCGTGATGGACGGTTCGTTCATTTGGAAGCTTTCACCGCCGAAAGCGCAGTGGAGTACCAGCCATCCACACCGAGACGTTCGGCAACGCCGGAAATATCGGCGAGGGCGAACCCGCCGGCGAGAATCTGGGGGGCGCAGTCGCCCATGCGTGATCGGATCGCGAGAACGGCCTCACGCAGCCGGGCCAGTTGCGCTGTCAGCGAGACGGACAGGCCAACCAGATCCGGCTTCGTCGAGACAACGCGCTCGACCAGATCGGCGGTCGGCGTGTCGGCACCGAGAAACTCCACCGACCACCCGTCAAGCTCGAACGCATCGGCGACAATCTGCAAACCGAGAGCATGGCGATTTGTAGCGACACAGGCGAAAATCGCCCTTGAGCCCGAAGGCGGTGCCGCGTGCGCGGCCGCGAACCGGTCTGCCAGGAGCTGCTGTACCAGCGCGCTTGCGAGATGCTCTTGCGCCACGCTGATCTCTCGCGCGTGCCAGCGCTCGCCAACGCGGTACATCGCGGGCTGGATCAGCGTCACCGCCCCCTCCAGATAGTCGCCTTCGGCTGTCGCCTGTTCGAGCAATGCCCGCGCCCGGGGGCGGTCACCGGCGACAAGGGCATTCACGAGCGCTTCGGTCAAAGGATGCGGCTTGGCGAGCTGGGTGAACCCGCTGAAGGGCACAACGGCGTTGGCAGGCGGACCGGAAAGCGCGCTGCGGCCCTTGGCGAGGATGCTCTCAACTGCCTGGCTCTGCTCCGGGGGCAGGTGCTCATGCAGATAGCGCCCGAGAAGTTCGAGAGAGAGATCTACCGAAGCGCTCGGCACACCGCGCGCATCGAGCAGACGATAAAGCCAGATCACATAGGCCTCGAACGGACGGGAACTTCCGGCAATCAGGCTGCCGATAAGGTGGTCGAGATGGAAGTGAAGGTCGTCGCGGCAATATGTGCGCCCGCGTTCGCCGAACGGAGCAAGGCTCTCGCCGAGGCGTTGATAAATCTGGTCGGTGATTGCCTCCACCGTCCGGGTCCGAAGGTGTTCCAGCTTCGCGACCGCAGATTCGGCCAGTACGAGGTCGGTTTCGTTGTTTACCATGGCGAGCGTGTCACTCGGTTATAAGCTCAAGATACTCCAGTGCCCGGCTTCCCTTCTCGACCTTCAGCCCTCGCGGCATATCGGCGTGGGACTCGCCGAGATGCCGCTTGTGCCAGATCTCGAAACTCTCTTGGTCGGTCCAGAAGGTGATCAGCCAGAATTCGTTTCCACGCTCCTGAGGGCTGAGGACTTCCATGCGCACGAATCCCGAATGCTTGTCGACGCGCCCGGGCCGCTGTCGGAAAGCGTCACGAACCATCTCTTCCTGGCCCTGGCGCACACGGAAACGACTCATTGCAACGAACATTGGTCTCTGCGCGATCTCCGAAAGGGTTACGTCTCGAAAGTGGCCGAGACTCGTTGGCAATATCCCCGGAACGCGCGCATGAACGTGACCAGGCGATGCGGTCAAGGGCCGTGGTCGCGCCGATCGCTTCGATGACGCCGCAACGGTCAGTAAGCGGTCGATCTCGTCAATCAAGCGTGATGTCGGCGTTCCCCTGATCTTCAGGTATGCTCTGGTCAACGCCTGGTCAACCCGTGAACACGGTCTGGGGCACGCCGAATGACTTCATCATGCCAACCCAAATCCGTCGCGACCACTCCGCGCAACGGTAAAGGAAAATACCGAAGTGCCCGTATTGAACCGCCCTGGCTGCGCCCTACCTTCCCGAGCAAGCCAATGTAAGGATTCCGCCATGCAGCGCCTGCTCCTTGCCCTGCTGATTGCCATCTGGCCGCTCGCCGCCACCGCAACCGCCAGCCCGGTGCCGAACTTGGACTTCACCGCCATCACCGGCGAGGCCTTGCCGCTTTCGGCGTGGCGCGGGCGTCCCGTTCTGGTGGTCAACACCGCCTCGCGCTGCGGCTTCACCCGGCAGTATCAGGACATGCAGGCACTGCACGATCGTTATGCCGCGCGCGGGCTGGTGGTGCTGGCGGTGCCATCGGACGATTTCCGCCAGGAGCTCGCAAGCGATGCCGAGGTCGAAGCCTTCTGCCGTATCGAACTTGGCGTCGAAGTGCCGCTGACCCGCATTACCCCCGTCACCGGGCAGGACGCTCACCCCTTCTATCGCTGGCTGCGCGAGGCCCATGGCCACATACCGAGCTGGAATTTCAACAAGGCGCTGATCGGGCCGGACGGTCAGCTACTGGGTTTCTGGGGTTCGCGCACGCGGCCCACGTCGCGCCCCATCACCCGTGCCATCGAGGCGGCCCTCGGGTCATGAACGCCGCTTCATCGGCTCGGAAATCTGTCGCGGCTCCAGCTATGACCGGCGCAACCTTCTGGCCATAGCACGGGTTTCGGCGGTGATCGGCCCGCCCCGGGCGCGGATTGCGGCCCAGACCGGTTTTCATACCCCGCCCCTTGTCCGCGGCCCCGCAGGCAGCCTGGACCATGCAGGACGTCGCCTGGAACGCGCACACCCGCCATGGGTCTGGCACGGCAGGTGCGGATACCGAGGCGGGTAATCACATGGAAGACACCCCGAACCCGCTCAGATCAACCGCGCCACTTCTTTCAACCATACGCCCGGCCGGCGTCAACACAGATCAAGACCCTTTATGCTTCGATACCTATCAGACAGAAGCGTGAGTTCGCTGGTCAGACTCGCTTTCGTCGCAGCACATCCAGACCCGCGGCCAGTATGAGCACGATCCCGGTAATCATCAGCGCCGCCTCGGAACGGGCATTCATGAGGATCAGACCATTCGTCAGCATACCCAACAGGATAACACCCAGCGCAACCCGCAAAAGCGACCCCTTGCCCCCCGTGAAAGGGACCCCGCCCAAGAGGATTGCCGTAAGCACCTGCAACTCCATGCCGACGCCCAGCGAACCGGAAGGAGCCGAATTGATGCGCGCAATTGTCATGAGAGCTGCCAGCGCCGTTGCAACGCCCACCGCTGTGTAAAGCAAAACGACAGTCCATTTGACCCGAATGCCAACCAGAAAGGCAGCCCGTTCATTGGCGCCGATCGCAACCGCGTGGCGCCCAAGATACTGAAAGCGCATGAACAACAAGCCCGAAGCCAATACGACAAGCATGATCCAGGTCAGGATGGGCACGCCAAGCAGTTTGCCATATCCAAGATAACTGAAAGCTTCAGGAAAGCCGAACAGCGGAGACGGCGACAACCATTGCGCCATGCCGCGCATCAAAGTCAGGCCACCGAGAGTCACGATGATAGGTGACATCGCAAGCAAACCCACGAGCGCCCCGTTGATCGCGCCAATGATCGCGCCGATGAGAAGCGTGACGATAATGGTGCCCGCAACACCTAACACTGGAAAGAGCAAACCCGCGATAACGCCGGTCAATGCCATCATCGAACCGACGCTAAGATCAACCTTCCCCGCCATCAGCAGAATTGCGCAGGGGATCGCAATGGTCATCATCGTGGCAACCTGCACTGACAGGTTGATCAAGTTGCCCAGGGACAGAAAGGCCGGTGAATGATAGTTGAAGAAAAGCGCCAGCAGCACAATCGCGATCGGCAGTGCGACCGTACTGGCGTGCAAGAGGAAATTGACCATTCGAGCGCTTCGCTCTTGAGGTAGTGACGGAGTAAGATCTGACGGTGTCGAGGTCATGTTCGGTTTTCCTAAAACTTCGCTTCAGGGGTTACTGCGATGAAGTTTCCAGATTGGAGAACTTGTGTGCCATATCGACGAGGTGCTCTTCGGTGATCTCGTCACCTTCCAGCATGGCCGCTTGCCGTCCCTTGGCGACGATAATCGCGCGATGCGAAAGGGCGACCACTTCTTCCGGATCGGAAGAAGAGAACAGGATTGCCCCGCCTGAAGCCGTGAAGTCGCGAAGCAGAAAATAGAGATCCTCTCGTGCTCCGACATCGACACCCTGTGTCGGCTCGTCCAGGAGCAGGACCTTGATCCCCAAATCCGGAAACAGCCAACGTCCCATCATCAGCTTCTGAGCGTTGCCGCCGCTGAAGCGTTCGCCAGCTTGATGGGGCAGACGTGGCTGAAGCTGCAGCCGATCCGCGATCTGGTGAAAGAGTTCGAGCTGCCTTTTCTTTCCGCCGGCATAGCCGCCGAAATGTGGCATGAGCAGATTTTCGAGTGCCGAGAGATCGGGAAACAGGCTTTGTTCCTTGCGGTCGGATGCGACAAGGGCCAGCCCGGCGGAAAAGGCGGATTGCGGGTCACGATTGCGAACCTGCCGGCCATCGAAGAACAGCTCACCGCCCCGTTGCTTGCGCGCCCCGACAAGGCTTTCCAGAAGATCCGTCCTTCCGGAGCCGAGCAGGCCGTAGATGCCGACGACCTCCCCGGCATGTAGTTCAAGATCTATAGGGCCCGTGAAATCAGAGTGATAGCCGCGGCATTCGAGAAGTGACTTGCCCGTGCGCGGGGCCGCTGGCGGTTTTTCCCCTCTTTCCAGGTTGGGCGCGATTGCACGCGTGATCTCGTCATGCGAGGCATCGCTCAGTTCGCGTGTCCAGATCACCTGACCGTCACGCAAAATGGAGACGCGATCGGCGATCATATCGATCTCGTCAATCAGATGCGTGACATATACGATGGCAAGATTTTCCCTGGACGCCAATTGACGCACTACATTATGCAGGCTTTTCATTTCCTTGCTGGAAAGGGCCGCCGTTGGCTCATCAAGTATCAGGATTTTCGGTTCATGCCGCAGGGCGCGAGCAATTTCGACAAGCTGGCGTTCACCTACGCTGAGATCATCGATCAAGGCTCTCGGATCTATATCGACACCTAGTCGTTTCAATAATTCCTTGGCAATACGATTCTGCTCGGAAGCCCGCACATATCCATATGAGACCATTTCATGGCCAAGGAAGATATTATCGGCGACCGTCAGCCCCTCAAAAACCTGAAAATGCTGATAAATGATCGCCAGCCCCAAAACCTGCGCCAGACGGGGAGTCAACGCTTGGAATTCCTTTCCGCCAATTCGAATGACACCTTCCGTAGGTGTGATGGCACCTGACAGGCATCCCAAAAGCGTGGATTTACCTGCTCCATTTGCCCCCAGGAAAGCGTGAACCTCGCCTCTCGTGAAGTTCAGGCTTATGCCTTTAAGGACTTCGGTGGCGCCGAAGGACTTACGCAGATCGCGTATTTCAATCGCATGCGTCATGATTGGCATTCCAGGAATACGGATGCGACAGCAATAGCTGCCGCATCCAGGGTTTACGTAAGGGCTTTAGTTCTGCCCGTAATTCGCGATCAGCTGATCCAGAAGTTCCTGATCAGATCTGTTCGCAAGAACCGTTGGGGTATGCACGAAGCTCGGCCCGTAACCAGTGATTGCGTTCAACGACAGATTGACGATGTTCTCACCAAGCCGGTTGATCAGAATCGCAGCGCTGGCCCTGTAAGCCCCACCTTCATTGACCGCTCTAAGCCCTTCGATCGAGCCGTCCTGGCCAGCAATGAAGAAATTATCCGGATCTATTCCTGCAATGCTTACGGCACGCAGCGCACCGACCGCTGAATCATCGTTGAAGCCGATGATGATATTGAGATCGGGATGAACCCCCAGAACGGATTCGGCGACGGTCATGCCGGAAACCTGATCCGCAGAATTCTGCATTGCCACGATTTCTATCCCCGCCTCGGCAAACATTTCCTGGACCATCGTCCAACGTCCGGCAACTGAAGGCAGGCTGGTGAGTGTCGTGAGCAGCGCCTTGGGTGTTTCGATATCGTTTTCCTGGACCCAGTCGATGGCGGCCTGAGCCACCAGTGCGCCGGATTGCACATGGTCGAAGCCGACAAACCCGTCGCTGCCCTCCATTTCGCCGCCATAGGTCAGCCAACGGATGCCGGCCGCCTGAGCTTGGTTCTGGAATGGCCGCAATGCGCCTGCGTCGATCGGAACCACGACAATCGCATCGACCCCCCGCGTGATCCAACCCTGTATCGAAGTGATCTGCTGCTCCATGTTGTTATTCTGAGTGTTGTCATGCAGCATTGTGACACAGCCAAGTTCCGCAGCTTGCATGTCCGCAAAATTGCGCACGTTTCGCACAAGGGCGGCTTCAGAGACGGAGTGGCTGAATGCAATCGTGTAGGTCCGGCCACCCTCGCAAGCTCGGGCAGACATCTCATGAAGCTCATCCGGAGAAACGGTAACCACTTCACTTTCATCGGCCAGGCCAATTCCTGCCCAAAGGGCAAGGGTCATACCCGCTAAGGCTGCTTTGGTGTTGCGCGCAAGATAACTCATTCTTCGTGCTCCTGTGTGTGCTGAATGTGGCGTCTGGGAGTCGTTCCGCCGGCCTGCCAAGCTCGGCGGTCTGTCAGGGGGCCGGCGCAAGGATGGGCCGGCACGTCGAGAACGGGTGGGGTCAATCCGAAGAATGCCCCGCAAAGTCATGCAGGACATTCGTGGTGATCCGCGCCAGCGTGTTGTCGCAGTCATTCCATGCCAACGCGCCCGCATAGGCAATTGATCCGGCCGAAAAGACCTCGCCGCCGCCTGCGGTCCGGAAATAGACAACGTCCGAACGCACCACATCTGGCCTGTTCACGCCATCCTGATCCGGCAGCATCAGGGTCTGCTCCTCGATGGCCAACTGGTATTCACGCCCCAGCGGGGTGGAGGTCGCAAGAATCTCGGCATGTGCCGGGCTACCGAGTTGCAAATCGAAGCGATCCACTTCATCCGCTACCGCACCACCGAGGACATAGCCTTGCTCGCCGAAGGTTTCGTCCTCCACGCCCTTGAAGAAGCGGGCACCCTCGCCTTCATACGATGCGGGGAGGCGCTTGTATGAAGATGCGGCTCCCCAGCCCTCAGCCGTAAAGCCGATGCCCGCGATGGTATTCGGCGCCCGCCCACGCAGCCGCCAGATTCCGCCAAGTTCCGTGGTCGAGGCATGTCGACGCTCGCCATAGGGAGCATCCCACCCGCGCGTACCGGTATTGTCGCGACGGACCTCGATGACCCACGGGCGGTCCTTGAACCTGGTCGTCACCCAGTAAAAACCGTTTCCGCCCAGATACATGAGCTTTCCGCCTGTCTCCAGATACTGCTCCATTGATCTCAGGGCGTCGTCTGACCAGTATTCAGGATGGGAGCCCGTCACCACTACCTTGTACTTGCGCAATAACTCGATGCCCTCGTCCTCGATCAACTCATCGGTGGCAACATGATAGGGGAGCCCGGCGCTCTCCAGCCAATCGATGTAGTACAGATCGTTCGGGAAGTGCCGGTAGCTGTCGGTGATCCAGCTGCGCGATGCAGGTCGAAGCGTCACGAGCGACCGGCGGCGGCTGGCATAGCGCACCGGCGTTCCATCGGAATGCGTATCATAGACCGAGCGCCCAAGATCAGCCCGCTCGAAAAGCTCCGCCACTTCGGGATCGATATCCTTTTCATGGGGCATGCAGGCCGACAGATCAAAGGCTGCAAGGTGATCGTTGGCGTAGGCAAGATAGGTATTGGTCGGCGCAAGAAACAGGACCGTCGCGGATTCCGCCCTAGGCGCGGCGAGGAAAAACGGCACATGGACGGTTTCCTTTCCGTCCTCGAGCCGCACAGCGTAGACACCGCTCCCGAGCCCGTCGGGCAACCTGAACTCCAGGTCATACTCCCATCCTGCATCCACGACATCGTCTTCGTGGAACTGCAGCGCCTGGTATTCTTCCGGACGCTCCAGGAAGGATTCGGATTCACCGCTCCAGTTTCGACCGGTCACCGCTTTTTCAACACCATTGACCAGCCGACCGGAAGCCGCTGTTCCGTAAAGTGGTTTCAGTTCGGTACTGTCCCAATCCGGCCCGACCGTCCATGCGACGAGGGCCTTTTCGCGCGCATCGACGCCCGTCGCGGCGCGGGCGAGTTCTGCATCGTTCAGGCAAGGGCTGTAGATGCGCGGTGAATCGATCTTGCCGTTGAATGGCGCGACAGGTGCGCCGCCCGGCGTCACCTCGCTTGCTGCCAGAAGAAGCTCGCTTGCCCCTGTCAGCTTCGATGTCTCCGTCAAGCCCGTCTCCGTCCGGGCGGCCATTTCCAGACGGAAGCCACGAGATTGACGCACGTCCAGGACAGCACGTCCGCCAGCAATTGAGACGACCACGGAATACCAGCGCCGCGATACAAGTTCGCGGTCGGCAACAGCGCGCGCGCCGGCGGCATTGAGAGAAAGTTTTCCATCAACGACTTCAAGGGCAATAGTCCCGAGGGACCAGACAGTTTGCACCGCGTCTGACTGCGGCATGGTCGGCATTACCCAGCAATGGATGGAGAACTCGTCTGGTAGTGGCTCCGAGAGCGGCAGAGCGGCGTATGAACCGACTACCGTCTCCTGCACGCGGCCCGGAAACGTGACATCGAGGTGTCGGTCCAGGATTTCCGCCGCAATGCGCCGATCGTTGCGAGCGCCAGGCCCACCGACAAAGCGCAGCAATACGGCTCTGACATCACTTTGCTCCGTACTCACCGCCAAGCGCGCCTTGTCGCCGGGACGCAGGGTCCACTCCTCGAAATAGGCATGCAAGCTCATCCGTCTCTCCTCGTTGTTGAAAGCAGTTTTCGTCCCCGGTCAGCAGCCGAAATAACGTTGCCACTCGAACTCGGTGATACGTTGCGCCTGCCAAGTTTCGAACGCCGCGATCTCGTTGCGACGGCTGGACGCGTAATGGTCGTGGAACGCCTCGCCGAAGCTTTCGCGGCAAAATTGCGATGCCTCGAAGAGCGCGAGAGACCCGGCCAGATCGCGCGGCAACGCCACGACATCGCCGCAGGCTTGCGGATCGCCCGGACAGGGCGCAGGCGGCTCCATGCCCGCCTCCAGCCCGGCGGCCCCGGCATGAAGAATGGCCGCAGTGGTCAGGTAGGGGTTCACATCGGCCCCGGCGACGCGATGTTCGAACCGGCAGGCGGTGGGACCAGGGGTGGTGATGGCGCGGATTGCGGCCATGCGGTTCTCGTAACCCCAGGAAACGTCCTCGGGCGACCATGCTCCGCGATCGAAGCGCCGGTAGGAATTGATGTTGGGCCGGAAGAACACATGGGTTTCGGGAAGATGGGCCAGCATCCCGGCCAGGAACTGCCGCCCCTGCCCGGAAAGCCCGTTGACCCCCGCAGCCAGAACCGGCTCGTCATCGCGCCAAAGGCTGACATGATGATGCGCCCCACAGGCGCTGTGCTTGCCCGGCGGCTGGAAGCGGGTCATGA
This sequence comes from Pararhodobacter sp., assembly GCA_020832665.1. Classification (GTDB taxonomy): domain Bacteria; phylum Pseudomonadota; class Alphaproteobacteria; order Rhodobacterales; family Rhodobacteraceae; genus Pararhodobacter. The sequence continues at coordinate 37,272 of JAFIEG010000016.1, forward strand.
AGGTCGCCACCAGCCCCCTTTCGGCACATAGCTCCCGTAGGTGCAGCTTGGCACGGACGGCATCGTCGGCAGCCTCAAGCGCCGGTTTCGGGGTAAGGGCGAACTCATACATGCCATAGCCGTATTCCGTGACAAAAGACGCCACCCCGATGCCGAGCGCATCCATCCGGCGCATGAATTCGCACACCAGATCCTGATAATCGCCGCTGCGTACCAGGTCGTAGTTTGTCAGCGTTCCGCCCCAGGGGCGAAGGGCACTGAACTGCCCCTCTCGCATCATGTCGTGGTCGGCGGTGAAGATGCCGAACTCGAACTCGAGAGCGACGCTGGCCTGAAGCCCCTGACGCGACAGGCGCGCCTCGGCTGCGGACAGGATGTGCCGGGGATCCAACGCGCAGGGGGTGCCATCCAGCAGATAACCGCTGGAAATGACCGATGCCATGTCGCCACGCCATCCATGGCGGCGGATCGTGGCCGGATCAGGCAGCGCGCAGATGTTCGGATAACCGTTTTCGTCGCTCGCCAGCGGCGACGGAAAGGCGGTATCGCCGATCGGCTCGCCATCGCCATAGGACACGCAATAGAGTATGGCGTTGAGCGCCTCGCCGCCTGCAGAAAATTTCACCGGCGAAAGCTTGGAACGCAACGCGCCGTTGGTATCGACCATGTGCGACTGAAGGAACTTTACGCCGGCTTCCTTCAGCTTGCTTGCCTGATCGGCATATTGCGGGGCAAATACGGCTGCCTGTTCATCGAGTTTCTTCATTTTTCCCTTTCTCCCTGAGCCGTGCCTGGCGCGGCCGTGCTACGGCCTCGACGCAGGGTCGTTGCGATGTATTCGTCCAGTTCCAGTCGGCCGGCCAGCCCCTGCGGGCGCAATGCCATGCCAAGCACGATGACAATGCCAAGCGCCACTCCGGACAGGCCCAGCATCTGCGGCAGCGCCACGAAGCCCAGGTCCAGCCCGCTTTCGGCACGTCGGATCACCTCGAGCCCCACCGACAGCAACAACGTACCCAGCACGGCGCCCGTGACCGTTGCCATCCCGCCAAGGATCAGCATTGCCAGTGTCAGGAACACCTGCTGGAAATAGAAGGCACGCGGGCTGATGGTGCCGGTCAGATAGGCAAACATCACCCCTGCTCCGCCGCAGATCAGCGCCGAAAGAATCCAGGCGCGCCGGCGCAATCGGGTGACATCGAGCCCCAATGCGCGGGCGGCCTGCATGTCCTGCGCACTTGCACGCAACTGCATCCCGGTGCGGCTTTCGCGAAACAGCCGCGCCAGCACCACCGTCCCGGCCGCTGCCGCCGCTACGCCCCAGAACCCGATCTCGCGCGGGATACCGAAGAACGCCTGGTTGCCCTTGAACAGCGCCGGCCAGTTCAGGAACATGCCGTGGCAGACGATCAGGAAGGCAAGACTGACGATCGTGGCCGCCACCCCCGACAGCCGCGCAATGATCAGCCCTGTCAGCAACGCGATCACCCCCACGACCGCCAGTGCCGCCAGTGCCGCGCCCAGCGGGTGAAGCTGGACCTGCGCCAGGCCCAGCGGCGCATCGGGGATCGACAGCGCCTTCATCGCCACCGGCGTGGCAAGGATCGCCACGCCATAGGCGCCCAACCCGACAAAGGCGCTGTGCCCGAGATGCACGATACCGGAGTTGCCCATGTAGACCTGCAATCCCAGCACGATCATCAGGTTGATCATCGCGATGGACGCCATGTGGCGGTAATGCCCGGGCGCAAGAAGATCGATTCCCAGGGCGATGACCAGCACCGGCAGTGCAACGACCAGCCCGCCGACCAACGCCCGCAGCATGCGCCGGCGCCCGCGTGCCGCCGGTGCCGTCGCGGAAACGGGGGCGGGCGCACCAAGCGGTGCGGATGCGAAAGAGGAATCGGCCATGCGTCAGGCCTCCTTGTCGCCCAGTTCGCGCCTTGTGCCCATCAGCCCTTCGGGGCGAAGCAGCAACAGCGCGATCACGATGCAATAGGTCAGAGTCTCCTTGATTCCGCCGTACTCGGCAGGCAGCAGCACCAGCAGGCCGACCTCGATGAAACCCAGCACCATGCCGCCCAACGCCGCACCGGCCAGTGAGCCGAAGCCGCCGATCACACAGGCCACGAACGCCTTTAGCACCAGCATGAACCCCATGTCGGGGGCTACGCTGCCGCGCCGCGCCAGCACGAACACCGCGGCAATGCCCGCCAGCAACCCAGACAAGGCAAAGGCGGCAGCGACCACCCGGTCGGCGCGGATGCCCTGAAGACGCACCGTGGCGAAATCGCCCGCAGCCGCACGCATGGCGATGCCCAGCGTGGTACGGTTGAGAAACCACACCAGCGCCCCGCCGGCGACAATGGCGGTGGCGAGTTGCATCAGTTGCAGGGATGATACCGCGTAGGGGCCCACCATCAGCGTCTGGTTCAGCCCGTTGAGCAGCGGCAATGCCTGCGGACGCGGCGAGATGAACAACTGGAACAGGTTTTGAAGGACGATGCTGACGCCAAAGGCAGTCAGAAGCCCGGTTGTAAGGGGTGCGCGTCGCACCGGGCGAAAGGCCACTCGCTCGAGCAAGACCGAAGCCAGGATGCCCATGGCAATAGCCAGCCCCACGGCCGCCAGCGGCGCGGCCAGTCCCACTGCAACCGCCAGGAGCACCGCATAGGCGCTGGCGGCGATGATCTCGCCATAGGCGAAATTGACCAGGCCCATGATCGAGAACACAACCGCCAGGCCAAGCGCGACCAGTGCGTATTCGGCACCAAAGGCCAGTGCGTTGAGCAGTTGTTGCAGCGCATATTCCATCCGTGCTTACCCCCCGATGTAAAGCGACATCAGCCGATCCGAGGCCAGATCACGCGCCGGCCCCTGGTACTGCAGCCGCCCCGCCCCCAGCACATAGGCCCGGTCAGCCAGGCGCAGGGCATGGGCGGCGTTCTGCTCGACCAGCAGGATTGTCATGCCGCCGGCCTTCAGTTCCGCGATCACCTCGAAGATGCGTTGCACGATACGCGGCGCCAGACCCAGCGACGGTTCGTCGAGCAGCAGCAGGCGAGGCCGGGTCATCAGTGCGCGGGCGATGGCCAGCATCTGCTGCTCGCCACCCGAAAGTGTGCCCGCCGGCTGGTGCATCCGTGCGCGCAGAACCGGAAAAAGCTCCATGAACCTGTCGGTATCGGCGCGCACTCCGGCCCTGTCGCGCCGCGTGGCGGCCGCCAGGCGCAGGTTCTCGGCCACCGTCAGGCCGGCGAACACCCGCCGCCCTTCGGGCGACAGGGCCAGACCGCGCCGGATGCGCAGCTCGGGCGGCAGACGCGAGATGTCCTGCCCATCCATTTCCACCCGCCCGCCGGCCGCAACGAGCCCGATGATTGCCTCGATGGTCGAGGACTTGCCCGCGCCGTTGGGGCCAAGCAAGGCCACCAGTTCGCCCTCGGCCACGGCCAGGTCGAGATCCTGCACCGCGTGGACGGTGCCGTATCTGACCGAAAGCTTCTCGATCTTCAGCACGGCACCGCCCCGGCCATCAGCGACTCAGTTCCAGTCCGGGACATGCGAAGGGGTGTCTTCGGTCAGCAACACGCGCTCGCCATCACGAAAACCGATCACCGGCACGTTCTTGATCGGGAAGCCCGGGTTTTCGGCATACGAGATGCTCGCCGCAGTGATCCCGGGGTGCCCCCCTTCCGCGCGGATTGCGGCGCGCAGCGCCACCGGGTCATCGGTGCCGGCGGCAGTGGCGGCAGAATGGATCACTTGTACCATGTCGGCGCCCAACGCATCAAAGATGCCCGAAACGCCGAAACCGGCGTCGCGGCATTCGGCAAGAAAGGCATCGATCCCGCTGTTCATGCCGGTCAAGCCATGCGTGGCGAACATCACCCTTTCCAGTGCCGCGGCGTCGGCCACCGTGCCCTCAAGCGAGGGGTCATCGAACCCGTCCGAGCCGATCACCCAACCCTCGTAACCATTGGCGCGAAGCTGTCGGATAAGGATGCCCACGTCGGGCAGCATGGACGAGATATGGATCGCGTCGGGGGCCGGATCGATGGCCCGGATGCGTGCGATCTGCGGTGACCAGTCCGATGTGCCGAAGGAATGGGTCAGCCGGGCAACCACTTCGCCGCCGTGATGCTCGAAAGCTTCGCCAAACCAGCGCGGCAACATGTCGCTCCACGATCCGGCATCGGACGAGGTGATGATCACGGCACGCCGCGCGCCGGCGTCATAGGCCGCCTGGGCGGTGGCGGCAGCGTTGATCGGGTCCGGCACCGCACCGGCGATGAAATTCTCGAACCCGGCGACCTGCATCTCGACCTGGGTATTGGGGGCCGAAAACACAGTGGCGCCATAAGGCTCGGCGATCTGGGTGATGGGGATGAGCGAATCGGGGAAGGGAATGCCCGACACCACCTGCGCGCCCTCGTCCAGGAACCGCTGCGCCAGCGAAACCGACAACTGCGAATCCGAGCGCGTATCCTCGATCAGCAGATTGATGCGCGCCCCTTCGCCGGCGGCGTTGAGCCGCTCAGCCATGCAGCGTGCGCCCTCGGATTCGCCATAAGGGGCATACTCGCCGGTCAGTGACACGGCCATGCCGATGGTGATTTCCTGCGCCTGAAGCGGCATCGCCGCGGCCATGCCGGCCACCGCCGTGGCGATGGTGATCTTGCCAGTAGCTGTCATCGTTTCCTCCTAGCTGGTCATTGTATTGTTGCTTGTTGTGTTTCCGTTGGCGGCGTCTGGCCGACATAGACCTCGATCACCCGCGGGTCGCTCCAGATGGTTTCGGGTGGGCCGCTGGCGATGACCCGGCCGTGATCCATGACCACCAGCCGCTCGCACAGGGTGTTGATGAAGCTCAGATCGTGGTCGATCACCACGATCCCGCAACCGTGCTGCTCGCGGATTGCGATAATGCGCCGTGCGAGCAGTGCGGTCTCGGCATCATTGAGGCCGGCGGCGGGCTCGTCGAGCAGAAGAAAGGCCGGCGCCAGCGCCATCGAACGCGCAATTTCGAGCAGCCGCTGATTGCCATAGGCCAGCGTCGCTGCCGGCAGCCCGGAAAGGGCTGTCAGCCCGCATTCGTCGATCAGAATCTCGGGATCGACACCCACCCCTTCCGCCGGGCGCAGCTCCATGCAACGCGAATGCGCCACCTCGACATTCTGGCGCACCGTCATGTCACCGAACAACCGGCTGGTCTGGAAGGTCCGGGCAATGCCCGCGCGCACCGCTGCGATCGGATCGCAACGGGCCACGACGCGGCCATTTACTGCCAACGATCCGCTATCGGCACAAAGGAATCCGGAAAGCACATTGACCAGCGTGGACTTGCCCGCGCCATTGGGGCCGATCAGGCCGATCATTTCGTCCCGGTTGCAGGAAAAGGACACTTCCGACAACGCCGCAACGCCCCCGAAACGCTTGTTTATGCCGCTGACTTCCAGCATTTGCCCCCCGATGCCGGCGCATGCCGCCTCTTGGGCTTGTCGCATGCGCCGCAAATTCGACCGCCGGAACCTTTCCGGCGAAGAGATTTTCTGTATTCTGCGTATTTTTCCTTTTTCGAAACTTTCCGGTCGTGCAGGCGCTCACATGCGCATCAGCAGACCGCCGTCGACGGCGAGCTCGATCCCGGTGATGTAGCCGGCCGCATCGGACAGCAGGAAGAGCGTGGCATTGGCCATGTCCTGCGGCGTGCCGATCCGGCCAAGCGGCGCATAGGCGGCCACGGCGGCGCGCGCCTCCTCGCTGTCCCAACGCGCCTGAAGAGGAGTCAGCGCCATGCCCGGGCAGATCGCGTTCGAACGGATCGCTTCGCCGGCGAGCTGCATCGCCAGCGACTTGGACAAGGCACAAACACCCGCCTTGGACGCCTGATAGGCATCCTGCGGATTGGGATCGCCTCGATACCATTGAACTGTTGAAAAATGCACCATTGCCCCTCCGCGCCCGGTTTTTCGCATCCAGGGAACAGCATGGCGCGCAGTCAGCACCATAGCGCGCAAATTGATCGCGAAAACCCGATCCCAGACTTCGAGATCGATTTCGAGTGCCGAACGGTCGCGGTCGAACCACAGCACGCCGGCAACATTGGCCAGATAGTCGATCCCTCCCACTTCGGCGCCAGTTGCATCGATGGCCGCGGCCACGAACGCATCGTCCGAAATGTCGCCCTCGCAGTAAGTCAGCCGATCACCATGGCCGGCAAGGCTTTCAGGTTTCGGCTTCAGATCAAGGGCCGTGACCCGCGCGCCTGCCTTGAGCAACGCGCCGGCGATGGCCTCGCCCATGCCGCCGCCGGCACCGGTCACCACGGCATGTCTGCCACTGAAATCGAACTGGATCATGGAATGGCTCGCTTGCTTGTGTCGAGGGGCAGGATAACCGGGATTGGAAATCTAGCAAGCCAAAAAAGAAAAAATTTGCTGATCTGGAAAATTTGCTTATGGTGACAGCGAACAACCACCTTGCAACCAAGCGGACCCTTCATGCACCCGGACAGCTTCACCGTTATCTCGCCCGTCGATCAATCCTCCTATGCGCGGCGCCCCTTCGCCACGCAAGAACACATCGAGGCCGCGTTCGCACGGGCAGAAAAGGCGCGCCGCGACTGGGCGCGCGCGCCCCTGCAGGACCGCCTGGCGGTGGTGACGGCATTCGACGCCGCCATGCGCCGGCGGGCCGACGATCTGGCCCAGGCCGTGACGTGGCAGATAGGTCGGCCGCTTTGGCAGGCTGACGAGACCGGGCGGTTGAGCCTGATTACCTCGGAAATGACAGGCTATGCGGCCGAAGTGCTGGCCGACCGGCCCTTTCCCGGCAATGACGGCGTGCGCCGCTTCGCCCGTGCGCAACCAGGCGGCCTGCACCTGTCGATCTGCGCCTGGAACTATCCAACCGCCATGCTTGGCTTCCTCGTCGTCGCGCCGCTGATTTCCGGCAATGTCGTGATCTTGAAACACTCGCCGCAGACCCCGCTGATCGCCGAGATCGCGGTCGAGGCCTTTGCCGAAGCTGGCGGCCCCGAAGGCGTGTTCCAGGCCCTGCACCTGTCTCATCCCGACGCCGAGGCGCTGATCGGTGCCGGACGATTCGCGGCGGTCAATTTCATCGGCTCGGTTGCCGGCGGGCGGCGGGTTCATGCCGCCGCGGCGGGCACGTTTACCAATGTGCATCTGGAACTGGGCGGTAAGGACCCGGCCTATATCCGCGCCGATGCCGATATCGAGCGGATCGTCCCCGATATCGCCGAGGGCTGCTATTCCAACGCCGGGCAGTCGTGCTGTTCGGTCGAGCGAATCTATGTCGCTGCCGAAATTCACGATCGGTTTGTCGAGGCGCTGGTCGCCGAAACCGAGAAATGGTCCATCGGCCACCCGGTCAACGGCAAGCCGATGCTGGGGCCGGTGGTGCGCGCCGAGGCGGCGCAGCGCATCCGCGATGCTTGCGATGCGGCCTGCGCCATGGGCGCCCGACTGGTCACCCCCACACCTGCCGAACTACCCGGCCCGGCCTATGTCGCACCCGGCGTTCTGGATGGGCTGGACCACAGCATGGCGATCATGCGTAACGAACTGTTTGGACCCATGGCCTGCGTTCAGCGGGTCAGCAGCGATGATGAGGCCGTGCGCCTTATGAATGACAGCGACTACGGTCTGACCGCCAGCATCTGGACCGCCGACGAGGCGCGCGGGATGGACCTGCTGGACCAGTTGGAGGCAGGCACTGTCTATCTCAACCGCTGCGATCATGCCGATCTCTACCTGCCCTGGGGCGGGGTAAAGAACTCGGGAATGGGGCGCACCAATGGGCGCGTCGGCCTTGCCGGAACGACAGCGCCCAAATCCTTCCACATCCGCAGCCGGTTGGGTTGATCGATGGCCGATACAGACATCCTGCCCGCCTCCTCCGGCGGGCCGTCACTGACCGGTGAGCAAGTCGCGGCCCTGGCTGCTGCTGCGGCGACATCCCTGGAGGGGCGCCCGGGGCACCCGCTGCTGCTGGTATGCGAACATGCGGGAGCCGAGGTCCCCGCCCCCTGGAACCGGTTGGGCTTGCACCCGGCGCTGTTTGACTCACATTTCGCCTTCGATCCCGGTGCGGCGGCGATGACCCGGGCACTGTGCGACGCCCTTGGCGCGCCGGGGGTTCTGGCGCGATACTCGCGCCTGTTTCTGGATTACAACCGCCGAGCGGGGGAATGGGAATACATGCGCCCCGACATGGGCGGCATGCCGGTACCCGCGAACCTGTTCGTCAGCGACGCGGAACGTGCCATGCGTCAACAGCTTGCTGCCGCACCGCTGGCCGCAGCTATAGAGGTGGCCGCCACCGGCAGGCAGGCGATGATCTCGGTTCATTCCTTCACTCCGGTAATGAATGGCGTCACAAGGGCGCTGGATATCGGGGTGCTTGGTCCGCGGGACTGCCCCTTTGCCATCGCGCTGAGCGAGGCGCTGGAGCGGCACGCCCCCGAAGCCGGGTTGCGGGTGGCGCGCAACGCGCCCTATGACTGGCACGCGGTCGATGCCTATTGCCTGCAGCATCATGCGGTGGCGCGCGCATTGCCCTGCGTGGCACTGGAGTTCAACAATGCCACCCTCGCCGCACCGGACGGATTTGCACGCGTCCTGCGGCTGATGGCCGATACCTTGGGCGCGCTCCCGCTTCCTGGTACTGAGCCTGCCGGGGCGGGCGGCGAGGCTGGACAGGCCGGAGGCAGCACCGCTAAGGAATGACTCCTGCGGCTGTGGCGAGACGAGGAGCGGCGGATGGACACGACTCTGGGCGGGATGATACGCAGCGTGCGCAAGCAGCAGGGCATGACCTTGCGCGAGTTGAGTGCGCGCTCCGGTCTGTCGGTGTCGCAACTTTCGAAACTGGAAAACGGCAAACAACGCATTTCGGTTGACTTGGCGCTCAAACTGGCCGGCGTGCTCAAGGTGCCGGTAACCACCTTCTTGTCGCCACTTCGTCAGATGGCCCAGGCGCGCCGCGCCATTACCCGCGCCGGCGAGGGGCTGGTGCACGAGGCCGAAGGACTGACCTTCGAGGTTCTGTGCAACGATATCCGCGACAAGGCCAATCTGTTCTGGCGGGTAACGGTGCGGGCCCGCACGCCCGAAGAGGCCGGCGGTTGGCGTTCGCATGCAGGCCAGGAGTTCCTGCATGTTCTCAGCGGCAGCCTGGAACTGCACACCGGCCAGTATGAACCGCTACTGCTTCACCCGGGCGACAGCATCCTGTTCGACGGCGAGATGGAACATGCCTATGTTTGCGTTGGCGACGGGCCTGCGGTGGTGCTGATGTCAAACGCCACGATTCGTCAGAACGCTGTTGCACTTGACAGCCTCCAGGGGCGCGATGACTAGGTCGTTGCGCCCCGTGCTGCTGATCAAGACCGGCGGGCTGGCCACCATCAGCGGGGATTTCACCCGGCGCAACGGTGATTTCGAGGGTATCTTCGCCAGCGCGCTCGGCCTGCCGGCGGATCAGCTTGAAAGCCGTTTTGTCCAGCAAGGCGACACGCTGGATCGCTCACCTGCCGATTACCGCGCGGTGCTGGTCAGCGGATCGGAATCGATGGTCTCGACCCCCGAACCGTGGATGGCTCAGACCGCTGGCTGGCTACGCGAATGCCTCGCGGCAGGCACTCCCCTTCTGGGCGTGTGCTTCGGTCACCAGTTGCTGGCGTTTGCTGCCGGAGCAACCATCGCCCCCAACCCGGCTGGCCCCGAGATCGGAACAGTGACGGTGCACTTTGCCGACGACCGTGCCGGTGACCCGCTGTTCGCGCCGATGGGCGACACCGAGGAGTTGCAGGCGTGGCATGAAGAGACCGTTCTGACCCGACCGCCCGGGGCGAGCGTGCTGGCCCGCAGCGCCGGCGATGCCCACCATGTGTTGCGCTACGCGAAACGAAGTTGGGGGGTGCAGTTTCACCCCGAACTGACCCGCACGCAGATGGACGACTTGCTGAAGGAAATGGACGGCCCGTTGCGGGCGCGCGGGCTGGCGCCGCAGAGCCTGCGCGAGACCCTGCGCCACAGCCCGGCAGGTACCGCCCTGATGCGTCGTTTCGCCCGGCTCGCACTGGAGTAAGCCGCCATGGTCCACCCCGCAGTGCCGCCAACGCAGGCAAGAAGCCCTGCCGCGCTGGCATCCACAGTTTCGTCTCTGGCCGGGGGACATAGGCCAATCAAGCCGTCGCAGTGCGTCAGCCCGACCCTGCGCGGCAGTGCACAGGCGCCGCATCGGGCGATCGGTCCGGACGCGGCATTTCCCCGATGCGCAGGAGCGGGCTCCGGCTGTTTTCCTCGTCGTGCCGGAAGGTTCGGTCAAGGGTCGCGCGGCCTCGGCTCACGCGGCTCTTGATGGTGCCGACCGTGCAACCGCAGGCATCTGCGGCCTCTACCTGCGAGAAACCATAGGCGCCCATCAAGACCAGCGGCTGGCGCTGGATGACGGGCAGCAGGGCGATGGCGGAGATCAGCTCGTTCAAAGCCAGCACATGATCCTGGCGCGGCTCCTCCGACAGCGTGTTGGCCATGGCACCATTAACGTCCTCGATCTCGCGCCGGTACTTTCGCAACTCGGAGAAGAAGGTGTTGCGCAGGATCGTGAACAACCACGCAAGCAGATGGCTGTCGGGATCAAAGGACGCGCGGTTTGCCCAGGCCTTGAGAAAGGTGGTCTGAACCAGATCCTCGGCCCGGTGTTCGTTCGCGGTGAGCTTCAGTGCGCGCCGTCGCAGGGCCGGGCGTTGCTGCGGCAGCAATTCGTGGAAGGGATGGCGTTCAATCATGACGTCTACTCACTTCGGGGGTGACTTCGTTGATGCGTTTCCGGCAAGGGAACGGGCTGGTCGCCTGACGGGACGTCGATTTCGCGATTGCGTCGGTTCGGCCGGATTGTGAAAGGGCGCAGCGCTTCGGCCCCTCAGAAGGGTCTGGGAAAGGCACCCTTCAGGGAATGGCGCGTCTGGTTGCGTTCCAGGCTGGCGCCGAAGCGTTCAGGCTTTGCCCGGCCAGACTGGAAAGAGCGTTCTCGGCGCCGCTTCAGTCATTGGCTGGCGAATGCATCGTCTCGCTAGAGGTTGGCGAATGGAAACGAGAGCCGGGCGAGGGAGAACCGCCTCCGGGCCCGGAAACCGGTTGTGGCGCCTTGCCATGGCCCATTGCCCCGAGGGGCCGGTTCCGGCGCAATGCGGTGTTGGCCGCGCTCGGGTGCGTTTGCCTTCGTGAATCGCTCGGCCTGGGTCAGGTGTTCAATACTCAACCCTGCCATTCGGCGCTGGCGTTCTTCGTCGAGCATCTCTCTGAGCGTCACGAGAAAGATCTCGGCTTGCTTCTGTCCGGGCATGGCAGGGCTCCTTCCTGGCAGGGAAACGGATGTCGGTTCCTGGGAGGGCTTTGCCGGCGAATAGCGGTTCGAACCAGCGATCCGGGTCTTCCGGGAACTTTACACACTCAACTCTTCACCATGCAAATCTACCCTCGAAAACCTTTCTCGGTCAGCCCCGGAATATACTCATGACCTAGCGTCAAGCCCTGCGCAGGAGCCGGCGGAAGCTGAACTGTGTTAGGATGGCGGCGCGCAGCACCCTGTACGAAGCAGGCACCCGCAGGGCGTCCCGTGATCGTTTCTTCGATGAACGGTCGGGCGTTTTGGCCCAGCAGCGGGAGGACAGAATGATGCATGGCGAACAAAGCAAAAGCCGACTGGTCCTGGCCCCCGGGGCCGCTGCAGGCGCAAGCGAGGCAAGCATCGCCCTGCTGCGCGACATTTCACACAACGCACCAGCCACCTTCGACCCGATGCGCCGCCCCGATCCGTCGGATGCCGGCAAGATTGTCAATATGCCGGCAGGACGTGCCCGGCTGAGCACGGCTCTGGCCTCAAGCCAGATGACGCTGCGCCCCGGCAGTCACTTTAGCATTCCGCACCAGGCGTACGCGCCCGCTGCGGCGCTGCTGAACAGCCGACTTGAATGTCTCTACCTTCTCGGGCCGGTCGGGACATTCCTCTCGATCAACCCCGGCCAGCCCGAACCGGGCTTTGCGGGGATGCTTCCCAAGGCCCTGCGCACCCGCTTCCGGGTCGCGGCCGCGTCTTGCACCAGGGCGAATCCCTTTGTCACAATGTCCGTTGCGCCAATCTCGCAGTCCGACGGTTTCGACATTGAACTGCACGCGGTCTCGGCGGGGAGCGAGCCATTGATGCTGGCCTGCTTCGTCACGCATGCGACGCCCGCGCACACGGCCCGGGGCCCGTCCGACCGCGCAGAAACCGTGGCACAGGCCGGGCGCTTGCCCTTTCCTGGGGTCGATCTGGAAACCACACGCAGCGCCCTGCGCGAGGCCGTGCTCGATTTCGAAAACGAGGTCGAGTCCCACGTCGCCGACAACGCCAAGGCGCTTTTGGTGAAGGAGAGATTCCAGTCAACGAACGCCGAGTTGCGCGCCTCGAAGGGAGAGCTCAAATCGCTCAACAGAAAGCTGATCATGCGCAACAGCCAGTTGCAGGAAACCCTGGAACGCCAGCGAAACATTGCCAGCGACCTGAAAAATCTGCTCAAGGGCGCCAAAGTCACGATTGGCGGGGCCGAACGGCCGCGCGAGGCCAGGTCGAACTTTCCGGTTGCCGCCAGCCGCGATCAGCGCGGGACGACCGACGACGACCAGGCCCGGACCGAGTTGCGCATCGCCGTGCTGGGGCGGTTTTCCAGGCTGACCCCGCGAGAGCGAACGATCCTGGCGCGGGTGCTTGCAGGCACGCCCAACAAGATCATCGCCGCCGATCTTCGGATCAACCAGCGCACGGTCGAAAACCACCGGGCGTCGGTGATGCGCAAGACCGGCGCGGCATCGCTTCCGGCGCTGGTCCGGCTTGCGATTACGGCCGAGATCCCCTTCAGGTGAACGGGTGCCGGGCCGGTGCCGTCATTCCCGGCGGCCCTGTGGCACCAAGCCCGTGCAGTCTGACGTGGTTTCGCCCCCGTGACGGCCGACCGATCGAACCTGCCAAATGCTTGCGACCCGAGACCTTGGCCCGAACCCGATCCCGGGAAGCGGGCAACGGACAATCCTCAGGGGAATTTGAATGTTTCGCAGTTACGCCAAGGCGGTGCGCCGCGCCAACCGGATCATGCGCCCGGCCAATCTGAATAACGCGACCCGGTCGATGCAAACGGCTATGGCCGGTTTCATGATACGCTCGAGCCTGGCCCCGCTGGCCGGCCTAAAGCGAAAGCGCGCCCGGCGCAAGGTAAGGGCCGGCAAGTCGCTGGGCGTCGTGCAGGCACAGTTGCGCGCGGCGCGCTCGTGGATGCCCGGCGCGATGGCGCTTTCGCGCCGGCGGGGGCCCGCGCCCGAGATTCCCGCGGGCGCGCAGTATCTGAGCCGAAGGCACAGCAGCGCCGATGGGGCGCGCGGCTACAAGCTTTATCTGCCCGCCAGCGCGCCGAAACGGCCCAGGGCGCTCATCCTCATGCTGCACGGCTGCACGCAAACTCCGGATGACTTCGCCATCGGCACGCACATGAACGCGCTCGCCGAGAAACATGGCCTTGCCATTGCCTATCCGGCGCAGACCAGAGGCTTCAACGCGGCCTCGTGCTGGAACTGGTTCGAGCCGGGCGACCAGACCCACGGCGCCGGCGAGCCCGCCATCCTGGCCTCGCTCGCGGCGCGGCACGCAATTCCGTCTCGGCGTTGTCGGCGATGCGCAGCGGCAGCGACTCTCAGGGCGTGGCGCTCATCGACACCGCGCCCATCAGCCCGGTGCGTCGGATCGTCTTTCAGGGCGATGCCGACAGCACCGTGCATCCATCGAACGCCGCGATGATCGTTGCTGCCGCGATGGGTGACGAGGTCAAACCGACAAGGCTCGGCAACAAGAAGGCAGGCGGGCGCGGAATTGCCCGAAGCGACTATACGGGCGCGAACGGCGAGGTTCTGCTCGAGCTGTGGATGATCGAGGGGGGGGGCCACGCCTGGTCAGGGGGGCACGTCGCCGGCTCCTATACCGACCGCAAGGGGCCCGATGCCTCGGCCGAGATGATCCGCTTCTTCATGGCGAAATCCGCCTGAGCCCTCAATGCCACGGAACGCCGCGCCTTGAGCGGCGTTCACATTGTGTGGCCAGAATATCGTGAACCGCAATCTGCCCGGCGCGAGCGCGTACGGGCAGCCGGCGGGGATCTCGGCTCGGGTCACAACCCTGCAGGGGGCACCTGTCGCCACATTTCCCGCACTCGGGAATCAAGGAGACTCAATGACACATTCAGCAGACACGCAGTCCCATGCCACGGGCACGGGCGGCGCCTTCGCGTTTGTACGCAACGGCTATGACCGTGCTGACTTGCACCGCCTGACGACCGCGGAGCTCGAGCGCGCAACCGTCTATGGCCGCAACGACGAGACCATCGGAACAGTGAGTTCGCTCAAGGTCGGCACCGACGGTGTGATTACCGCCGCGGTGATCGATGTCGGCGGGTTTCTCGGTCTCGGGGCGCATTCGGTCATGCTGCCGTTCAGTCAACTGACGGTGCTGCGCAAGACCAACGGCTCCGATATGCGCATCCATCTCGACACGACCAAGGAAATGCTCAAGGCGATGCCGCATCACGCCGTCTGATCTGTCGGCCGACAAATGAAGAGGGCCACGCGCTGATCCGCGTGGCCCTCCTTTTTTTACTGTGCCGGGTCCTGCCCGTTGGTTCCGACCGCTGGCCGGACATATGTGCAGGGCACTTGGCCCGGTCAGTTGCTCGCGCGATACTCGGGTTGCGCCTGAACCTGCTCCTTGGTGGCATCGATGAAGACACGCACAGCGTTGCTGGTCGCGTTCGACAGAACCGTCAGCTCGTCAAAGCCGACGCTGACATTGCTGGTGCCGATGCCGAGAAAGCCGCCGAAATTGATAATCACATCGGTAATCGTGCCGTCCTCGTCGATGATCATGTCGGTGACGCTGCCGACGACGTTCTCGTCCAGATCATAGACAGACTCGCCCACAAGCATTTCGGTCGTGACCTCGGTCACAGTGACCCGGCTGTAGCCGTCACGGGTAAGTTCCGGTGCGGAAAACAGCGCCCGCTCGGTTGACCGGTCTGCTGCATCGTCAGCTGACTGGGCCGCCGGCCGCCCTTCAGGCCGCGCCGTGCCACGCCCGGTCATGGGCTCTGCCGCCGCCATGCGATCGTTCTGCACTGCCCCATCGGTGACGAGCGCCACGCGCTCGTAACGCGGCGAATCCCGCAAAACCTCCGCATCGACCGCGACCACGACATACATCTGCGTGCTGTCTTCGGGATCGGTCGAAAAGGTGACCTGGTCCATCGTCACCGCGACATCCCGCTGGCCCATACCAAGAAAGCCGCCGACACCGATCACGATTGCGCGGATCTGCCCATCGTCGGACAACACGATTTCATTGATCTGGCCGATATTGTCCATGGCGTCGATCTGGTCCCGGTGGGTCGTCGCCATGTCATCCGCCGCTGCGTCCGCATCCCCGGTCGCCGGACGGTTGGTCCTGGCGGTATCGCCCGAATTGCTGTGCGCATGCACGTCGTGGCCCATCAGATCGGATACAAAGATGTCCGACTGGCCGCGGATGGTCAGAAACCCGGGCGTTTGCACCTGCTGTTGCGCGGCGGCCGGGGTGGCATCGGTGCGGGGGGCATCGGCCAGCATCATGCTCGGCAAGGCAAGTACGGCCACAAGGGCTGTGGTTGAAAGAAGCATCTTCATCAGGGAATCCTCCTGGGGCGAGGAACAGATCGAAAACCGACAGCTTGTTCGCCCAGCTTCAGTAACATCCGGCTGCGCGGTCCGTTCCCTTCATTCAGGCGCGCTGGCCCGGCTCGACCGGTCGTGGCCTGGCCAAACCCTCATCGAAGGCATGGAACGCGCGCACCATCTCGGCGTTTGCAAAGTCGAAACTGGTCGTGATGAAGGATTCAAATAATGGCACCGCATATAGCAACGGTGGTGATTCCCGCCGCCGGACGGGGAACGCGATTGTTGCCCGCCACCAAGGCGACACCGAAGGAGCTTCTCAGCATATACGACCGGCCGGCGCTTCAATTCGCGATGGATGAGGCGATCGGGCTCGGCGCCGAACGGATCGTCATCGTTACCCACCAGACGAAGGGCGCGATCCGCGATTATCTGACCCCTGACCCCGAACAGATCCGCGACCTCGGCTCGCGCGGCAAACCGCTCCTTGCGGCAGCGCTGACCGACATCGAGGTGCCCAAGTGGGTCGAGATCGTCTTTGTCGATCAGCACACTCCGCTCGGCCTGGGGCACGCGATCCTTTGCGCCGAGAGGCAGACCCTGCCCGGGCCCTTCGGTGTCATCCTGCCCGACGACGTGATCTTTGGCAGGCCCTGCCTGTCCGAGATGGCGGAACACTACAGCGAAGGCCACATGATCGCGGCGATGGAGGTAGGGCCCGAAGAAACCGGCAGCTACGGCATTTTCCGTTTCTCAACCCTGCCGATGGGCCGCAACGTGGCAGTGACCGGAATCGTGGAAAAGCCCACGCCCGAGCAGGCCCCTTCAAGGCTCGCCGCGGTCGGCAGGTATATCCTCGACCCCGGCATCTTTTCCACGCTCCACCATGTCGGGCACGGTGTGGGGGGTGAGATACAACTGACCGACGCGATTGCGCGCGATGCCGGGACCGTTGCGCTTTCGGCCTTTCGTTTCAGCGGAACCCGGTATGATTGCGGCACCCGCGACGGGCTGGTGGACGCGACTCTGGCACGACAGGGCGTGGTGAGGAACCAGGCGGCGGGTATCTTTGCGGTCGCGCAGGGTGCGGTGGGGCGTGTGCCGCCCGCCCCGATCAGGTCAGGGCGGGCAAATGCCGGCACTGTCATTGCGTTCGAACAGCCCTGACCGGCAGGGCGTCGTGTTCGTTCATGCCCCTGCCCCACCCCTTTCGCCTGAAATGGCAACGGCGTGCCGGGTTCCGGCGCAAGGCGGCCACGGGGCATGAGTAGATTCCGGGGCTGTCGCCCTGCCCCCCCGAGTGGCTATCTGACTTTCTTGATGTCGAAGGGCAATCCGGCACCGGCCCGAAATGCCCTGACAGATTCTGCGGTGCCGGTATCGGCTTTCAACGCTCTGCTCCCGCAACTCCCCTGACAAAGGCTGGCAAGATGAACGGATTCGATCACGCTGTGACGGAAAATTCGGCGACGGATGGTGCCGGCGCGCCCGCCGTGAAGACAGTTCTGGTGGCCGGCGGCGCGGGGTTCGTGGGTGCGAGGCTCTGCCAGAGGCTTCTGGCCTCGGGGGCCAGTGTGATCTGCGTTGACAACCTGCAGACCGGGCGAATGGCGAATATCGACCCGATGATGGAAGAGGCCATGTTTCGGTTTATCCGCCACGACATCATCGCACCGCTCGAGTTTTCCGCGCCGGTTGACGAAATCTACAATCTCGCCTGCCCTGCATCGCCGCCGAAATACCAGCTCGACCCGGTGCACACCTTCAAGACGAGCGTTCTTGGCGCGTTGAACCTGCTGGGGCTGGCGCGCAACAAGGGCGCGCGCATCCTGCAGGCATCGACATCGGAAATCTACGGCGATCCGCTCTGCAGCCCGCAGCCCGAATCCTATCTTGGCAACGTCAACCCGGTGGGGCCGCGCTCTTGCTACGACGAAGGCAAGCGCGCCGCCGAGACGCTGTTTCACGATTATGGCCTGCAGCATGGCGTGAGCATCAAGATCGCCCGCATCTTCAACACCTACGGCCCCGGCATGGCGCCCGATGACGGCCGCGTGGTTTCGAACTTCATCATCCAGGCGCTGCGCGGCGAGCCTATTACCATCTATGGCAACGGGTCGCAGACGCGCTCGTTCTGTTTCGTTGACGATCTGCTCGACGGGCTGATGCTGCTGATGGCATCGCCGCACGAGGTGAGCTATCCGGTCAATCTGGGCAACGAGACGGAATTTACCGTTGCCGAACTGGCCAAGCTGGTGCTGGCGAAAACGGGCTCAAGTTCGAACACGATCCACAACGCCTTGCCGATCGACGACCCCCGCCAGCGACGGCCAGATATCGTGCTTGCACGGCGCGTGCTGGGCTGGCGCCCAGAGGTTTCGCTTGACGCCGGCCTCGACCGGACAATCCCCTGGTTTCGCGCCCAGCTGGCTGTCGCTCTGCCCTCGCTGGAGGAAGTCGCTTGAGCAGCCGGGCAAACATTCTGGTGACGGGCGGCGCTGGCTTCATCGGCAGCCATGCCTGCAAGGCGCTGGTGGCGGCTGGCTACCTGCCTGTCACACTGGACAATTTCAGCACCGGTCACCGCGATGCGGTGAAATGGGGCCCCTGCATTGGCGGCGACATCCGCGACACCGCGCTGGTGCGCGAGGCCCTGACCAGCCACCGGATCGATGCGGTCATGCATTTCGCAGCCAAGGCCTATGTCGGCGAGTCGATGCACGACCCGGCAATCTATTACGACAACAATGTCTCCGGCACAGCCTCGGTGCTGGCGGCCTGCCGGCAGGCCGGCGTCGGCGATTTCATTTTCTCGTCAAGCTGTGCGACCTATGGTGAGCCCTCGGCACTGCCGATCACCGAGGCAACCACGCAACGGCCGGTCAATCCCTATGGCCGCACCAAGCTGATCGGCGAACAGATGATCGCCGATCACGCCGCCGCCTACGGGTTGCGCCATGTCACACTGCGCTACTTCAACGCCGCCGGGGCCGACCCTGCGGGCGAACTGGCCGAGCGCCACGAGCCCGAGACCCATCTCATTCCGCTGGCGCTGATTGCGGCCCATGGAAAGCGCGAGGCGCTCGCGGTCTTCGGTTCCGATTACGCAACCCCTGACGGCACCTGTATCCGCGATTTCGTCCATGTCGGCGACCTGGCGCAGGCTCATGCCGGCGCACTTTCCTACCTGCTTGGCGGCGGTAGCAATGTGGCGCTCAATATCGGTTCCGGGCGCGGGTATTCGATCCTCGATATCGTGGCCGAGGTCGAGCGCGTCACCGGACGAGCGATCCGCCTGCGCTTCGAGCCGCGCCGCGCCGGCGACCCACCGGTGCTGATCGCCGACCCCCGGCTTGCCGAACGCGTGCTCGGCTTCGTAACGAAACTTTCCGACATCGGGACCATCGTCGCCGATGCCTCGGCGCATTTCAAGATCGGAGCGGGCAATGCAATCCGCGCCTGAACAATTGCCGGCAGCCGCCGGGGGACCGGTCGATTATCTGGTGCCGCTGCTTTCGCGCGCCCAGACGGTCAAGTATCAGTTCGCGCTGACAGTGTGGCTGGCGGCGGCTGCTTATTTCTGGATATGGTGGCTGGACCCCGCGAAGAACATCGACACGCTCAGCTATGTCGTGCTCTCGCTGGGGATCGGCTGGCTTTTCTTCATTCAGGCCTATTTCCTGATTATCTTCCTGCGCGCCCGCGTATCGAATGCACGGATCGAGGATCTGGGGGAATGCCGGGTGGCGATGGTCACCACCAAGACCCCGGCGGAACCCTTTTCGGTGCTTCGCGCCACGCTCGAGGCGATGCTGGCGCAGGACCATCCCCACGATACCTGGCTCGCCGACGAGCACCCCGACGAGGAAACCCTCGAATGGTGTTTCGCCAATGGCGTCAGGGTTTCATCGCGCCAGGGCGAGGCGGATTACCACCGCACCGAATGGCCGCGTCGCACGAAGTGCAAGGAAGGCAATCTGGCCTATTTCTACGACCATTACGGCTATCGGGATTACGATTTCGTCGCCCAGCTCGACTCGGATCATGTCGCGTTGCCGGGATATCTGACCAATGTTCTGCGCCCCTTCGCAGACCCGCTTGTGGGCTATGTCTCGGCTCCCAGCATCTGCGCATCGAACGGGCCCGAGAACTGGTCGGCGCGCACCCGGCTCTTTGCCGAGGGGTTGTTTCACGGCATCCTGCAGGCCGGATACACCAACGGCATGGCGCCGCTGTGCATCGGCTCGCATTATGCGGTGCGCACCCGCGCGCTGCAGGAAATCGGCGGCCTTGGCCCCGAGTTGGCCGAGGACCACTCGACCACCATGATGTTCAATTCCCATGGCTGGCGCGGGGTTCATGCGATCGACGCAATCGCGGTCGGCGCCGGGCCGGTGGCGGTCTCGGATCTGATTACCCAGGAGTTCCAATGGTCGCGCAGCCTTATGACGCTGCTGCTGGCGCATACACCCCGGTATTTCCTGAAACTGCCGCTGATCATGCGGGTGCAGTTCCTTTTCATGCAGCTGTGGTATCCGCTGATGGCCCTGTTCATGGCGCTGATGTTCGCGCTGCCAATCCTGGCGCTCATCTTCGACATCCGCTTTGTCGATGTCTCGTTTCCCGCCTTTATCGGCCATGTGCTGCCCTCGACGCTGGCGATGCTCGCAATCGCCTATGCAATCCGTGGCGACGGGTTCTTCCGGCCTGCGACTGCGACGATCCTGAGTTGGGAAAAGGCGCTGTTCGCGTCGATCCAGTGGCCTTGGGTTCTGTGGGGCACGGCAACCGCGATTGTTGATTGCCTGTTCGGAACCCGGGCCAGTTTTCGCGTCACGCCCAAGGGCCAGCAGGCGGCGCGCCTTCTGCCCTTGCGGGTCATCGCGCCATATTTTCTTCTTGGCGTGGCATCGGCGCTGCCGATCCTTCTGTTGCCGGGGCTTGAGCAGGCGCGCGGGTTCTACATTCTCGCGGCAATCAACGCGGCGATTTACACCGCGGTCTTCACGGTCATGGTCATCCGCCACATCCGCGAGAATGCCATTTCGTTGCGCCGCAACCTGCTTCCTGCAGGTGGGCAACTTGCGGCGATCACACTCCTCGTATCGCTGACCCTCGGCTCGGTCTCGCTGCGTGGTCTGGAAGGCTTGCATGTCCTGGCCATGGGGCTCGAGCCGCTGCATGTGACACGGTCGCTCTACTCGGTTTCCGGCGCCAATCAGGCGAGTTCGGACGCCGAGCGAATCCGGTTCGAAGTCTGGTGGGAATGATCCCCCCGGCGCACGTTCCGTCCAGCTACCAGGAGAAGAACATGAGAACCTTTCAGCCTTCCGGCACTCCCCGCCGAACCGGATCGGCAAGCCGCCGCGCACAGTCTGTACTGTCAGGCGTGGTTCTGGGCATGACCCTTTCTGCCGGCGCCGCTTTCGCAGCACCGCCGGGCACGGTACCCTTCGGCGTCTACGACCCCGCGGGCGACTTTTCCCAGAACCGCGATGTCAGCATCGAAATGATCTTCCTGCCCTGGGAAGGTGTCGATCTCGACAGCCTGCGCGCGGCCGACGCTTATGCCGTTGAGCGCAACCGCGACCTGTTGGTGACGGTCGAGCCCTGGGCATGGGGTGCGCCCCATCGCCCCGAGACGCTGCGCGACGGCATTCTTACTGGCCGCCACGATGCGACCATGCGCTCGGTGTGCAGTGTCGTGGGCACGCTGCAAAGCCCCGTGACCGTGCGTTGGGCTCAGGAGATGGACAACCCGAACGGTCATTTCCCATGGGCTATGTGGCGACCGGACGAATTTGTCGAAGCCTACAGACGCATGGTCGGGGTATGCCGCTCGGTTGCGCCCGATGCCCGTTTCATGTGGTCACCCGCCGGTGAACCCGGCTTGGAAGCCTATTATCCCGGTGATGATGTGGTCGATGTGATCGGGCTGTCGGTCTTTGGCGAGCAGAACCACGAGATCGCGGAGCACGGCACCGAATACGGCTTCGCCGAGATCCTCGGCCCACGCTATGACCGTGCGGTGACCTTCGGCAAGCCGATCATGGTTGCCGAACTCGGCTTTGCCGGGGATGCGGCCTATCTCGCGCGCTGGCACAATGCCGTTCGCCGGCAGCATGAGCAGTTCGCCGAACTCACGGGCGTGATCTACTACAACCGCCAGGAAGTCTGGCCGTGGCCGAACGATATCGGCCTGCCCGACTGGCGCGCCGGCGCACAGTTGAGCAACTGATCGGGCGTCGGAAATCCGCGGGCCTTGCACCCGCGGGTTTCCGGCCCCGCCAAATTCGCCACCAAGGAGCGAAAAGATGAAGATCGTGATTGTCGGAACAGGTTATGTGGGGCTCGTGTCGGGCGTCTGCCTGGCGGAACTCGGGCACCGGGTGGTCTGCGTCGACACTTCGCCCGAGAAGATCGCCGGTTTGCGCCAAGGCAGGGTCCCGATCTACGAGCCGGGGCTGGAGCAGCTCATGGCGCGAAATGCCCTTGAAGGCCGGCTCAGCTTTGACACCGATATCGGTGCGGCGGCCGAAGAGGCTGAAGTGCTGGTTGTCGCGGTCGGAACACCGATGCGCGAGCATGACGGCCAGGCCGATCTGCGCCAGGTGATGGCCGCGGTCGACGCCATTGCCCGGGCGCTGACCGGCTATGCGGTCATCGTCACCAAATCGACCGTCCCCGTCGGCACCAGCCGCCTGATCCATGAGAGAATCCGCGCAGCCCGGCCCGATGCCGCGTTCGACGTCGCCTCGAACCCCGAATTCCTGCGCGAGGGAAGCGCCCTTGGCGACTTCATGCGCCCGGACAGGGTTGTGGTGGGCACCTCGGCTGCGCGCGCCAGGGCGGTGATGGACGAACTCTACGAGCCACTGCGAGTGTGCAATGTCCCGATCGTCAATACCGGCCTCGAAAGCGCCGAACTGATCAAATACGCCTCGAACGGCTTCCTTGCGACCAAGATCAGTTTTGTCAACGAACTGGCCGGGCTTTGCGAACGCATCGGCGCCGATGTCCGCGACGTGTCGCTGGGCATGGGGCTGGATTCGCGCATCGGTTCGGGCTTTCTCAAGGCCGGGCCCGGATATGGCGGCTCGTGTTTTCCCAAGGACACGCGCGCGCTTGCCCGCATGGGGCAGGAGAACGGCATGGCGATGCATGTGACCGAAGCCGTGATCCGCGTCAACGGTATCGTCAAGGACCGGATGATCGCCAAGATCATCCGCGCCAGCGGCGGCTCCGTCGCGGGCAAGACTGTCGCCGTGCTGGGGGTCACCTTCAAGCCCGATACCGACGACATGCGCGACGCCCCTTCACTGACAATCCTGCCGGCACTGATCGGCGCCGGGGCGATCGTGCGGGCGGTCGACCCGCAGGGTCGCTGTCAGGGCGAAGCACTTCTGCCCGGTATCCAGTGGCAAGCATCGGCCTACGAGGCCGCCCGGGGCGCCGACGTGCTGGTCGTGATGACCGAATGGAACGATTTCGTCGGGCTCGACCTAGAGCAACTGGCGCGCGTCATGCGCCAGCCGCGGATGGTCGACATGCGAAACCTGTTCACACCCGAAAACGCCCGGACAGCCGGCTTCAACCTGTACGACGCCATCGGGCGCACCTCGGAATGGGCTGTTTTGGAAGAGTGCCCTGCGCCATTCGTCCGCGCATCCCCGGCCTTGCCGATTGTGGTCGCGCCACCTGGGCTGGGCATGAACGGCTCAAGCAGGCCGCGCCCGGATGCAGCCGCGCCCGGCCCATCAATCTGACAAGAACAAGACACCCGGCCCGGATTGCCGCCAGATGTTGGCAGCGATCCGGGCCGGTTTCCGCCTGTGGCCATCAATGATGGACGCAGGTGCCGGTGATTCCGGCGCCGGTTATGGTGCAGGTATAGGCCGGTCCGCTGGTAGTGGGCGGGTTGGACCGCCGCGCCAGAGGCGCTGCCTCTGTCTCATGAACCTGCGGGGCCTGGTGGAGCCCGGCTTGCGGGTCGGATGGTTCACAGCCTGTCAGCAGCAGGCCGCAGAAAACAACACTGACACTTTGAAGTATGCTCAACGGGGTTCCTTTCCGAAGTGCGGCTTCTGGCCGCGGGGAAGAAAAGTATGCGACGAAGCGGAGATGGCGATTTCGCGGTCGGTTTTTCGCGGTCAATGCCTGAGGGTCGCGCCCTTGAGGGTGCTGCGCCAGTCAGAAACCGATGGGAAAAGGTCAGGGTGTCATACTCTGACCACTGCCCGGAAAGGATGAAACGGGTGCAACTGGTACGGACCGACGACAAAAAGTCGATCCCTTCGGCAAGTGGCCTGATTGAGGTTGCCGGAATAACAAGAAAAATGTTGAGAAAGCGCCGTCTTTCGAAAGGCCCGGCAAAGGCCGGCACAGGGGCGCGCAGGCCAAAACAGCCTGCCTGCTCGTAGCACGCACGGTCGGGCAAGTAAAGCCAGCCGGGAAACGCGCCCGGGCGCCCGGCGGAAAGCCGCCGCAATCGCCGCCAATCCTTTCCGACCCGACCGGGCGTCAAGCATAGCTTGCAACGGGCTGGGGTATTCCCCGCGCCTGTTCCGTTTCATTTGGGGTGAGGGGGTCGGGAAAAAAAACCGCGCCGGCACCAACCTGCATCAGCCCGGGCCGTGTGGCAGGCCGGCAGGGTGTTTTGGACGGCAGCTGATTGCGCCGTCGGTTGTTTGTAACGAGTGATGGCGAGGCATCGCAGCGCCCCCGCCCCCCGCCACCCCCCCCCCCCCCCCCC